>JAIRTK010000059.1 GCA_031254955.1 Opitutaceae bacterium | reverse complement strand
GGGGGCGTGGCGGCGGCGGGGGCGTTCCGACGAGCGCCGGGGGGCGGGCCGGGGGGCGTGGCGGCGGCGGGGGCGTCTGCCGGCTGGAAGCCGGCGCTCCCAGTCGCTGGCGCGGGGCGGGGGCGCCACGGCGGGGCGTGTGCATAACCGGGAGCGCGGGCATTCTTGCCCGCGATGATGTGGCTAACGCGGACAGGAATGTCCGCGCTCCTGTTGGTGTCCCGCGCCGTTTCGTCAGGGCATAATACGCCCCGGAAAAGTCGCTTTTAGGGTGGAAGCTTGGAAGCTTTATACAATTCCCGCCTGTCGCAATCAAGCCTGTTTCAAAGTAATTACGGATTTTATTGATACTATTTTCCCACCCCCCGCCCGTCGCGGCGGCGTGCGAAAAACAACGGCACTGGCCGGTGGAAAAACGACGTAGGGTGGCGGGCGGACACATGGTTGCGAAAAAAGTAACAAAACTGCATGAAGATGATTTCAGAGGAAAATAAAAGCCTTTTTTTACGGGATTCGCTGGCGCTGGCGCGTCCCGGAAAAAAGAAACCCGCCAAAAATCGAGATGCGCGCGCCAAATCCGCCTCGCCCCCGGCGCGCCTTTCCGCCAAAACCCCCGGCTCGCGCCCCCGCGCGCCTATTCACACCACCTCACCACCATGAGCACCACCACCGACACCACCGCCGCCACCGACACCACCGCCGCCGCCGCCAACTGGGCGCGCTTCAAAAAACACTTCCTCCACGACGCCACCCTCGGCCTCTCGCTCGACATCAGCCGCATGCCCATCCCGGATGATTTCCTCGCGAAAATGGAACCCGCCGCGCAACGCGCCTTCGCCGACATGGCCGCGCTCGAAAAAGGCGCCCTCGCGAACCCCGACGAAAAACGCATGGTCGGCCACTACTGGCTGCGCAACGCCGCCCTCGCGCCCACCCCCGAACTCCGCGCCGCCATCGAGACCACGCTCGCCGCCATCAAAGACTTCGCCGCCAAAGTCCACACCGGCGCCATCACCGCGCCCGGCGGCGCGAGCTTCACCCGCCTCCTCGTCATCGGCATCGGCGGCTCCGCGCTCGGCCCGCAACTCGTCCACCACGCCCTCGGACAGCCCGGCGCGGACAAAATGACCGTCCACTTCTTCGACAACACCGACCCCGACGGCATCGACTACGTCCTCGCCACGCTCGCCGGCAAACTCCCCGAAACCCTAGTCATCGTCATCTCCAAATCCGGCGGCACCGTCGAGACCCGCAACGGCCAGCTCGAAGCCGCCGCCGCCTTCCGCGCCGCCGGGCTGGACTACACGCAACACTTCGTCGCCATCACCGCCCCCGGCTCGCGCCTCGACCAAACCGCCGCCGCCGACCGCTGGCTCGCCCGCTTCCCCATGTGGGACTGGGTGGGCGGCCGCACCTCCGAACTCAGCGCCGTCGGCCTCCTCCCCGCCGCGCTCCAAGGCATCGACATCCAAGCCATGCTCGACGGCGCCGCCGCGATGGACGCGGTGACGCGCCGCCCCGTCACCGCGCAAAACCCCGCCGCGCTCCTCGCCCTCATGTGGCGCCACGCGACCAACGGACGCGGCGAAAAAGACATGGTGATACTCCCCTACAAAGACCGCCTCCTCCTCTTCTCGCGCTACCTCCAGCAACTCATCATGGAATCGCTGGGCAAGGAACTCGACCTCCAAGGCAACCCCGTCCACCAAGGCATCGCCGTCTACGGCAACAAAGGCTCGACCGACCAGCACGCCTACGTGCAACAACTCCGCGAAGGCGTGAACAACTTCTTCGTCACCTTCATCGAAGTGCTCAAAGACCGGACCCCCAACGGCACCGCCCCCGAAAACGCCGACAACACCGCCCCCGGGAGCGCGGACATTCCTGTCCGCGCAAACGCCGACAACACCGCATCCGGGAACACCAGCAACACCGCCCCCGGGAATACAAGCAACACCGCATCCGGGAACGCGGACATGCCTGTCCGCGCAAACGCCCCCATCGCAAACACCCCCATCGAAGTCGAGCCAGGCGTCACCACCGGCGACTACCTGCAAGGCTTCTACCTCGGCACGCGCGACGCGCTCAGCGAGAAAGGCCGCCCATCCATCACCCTCACCGTGCCCGAAGTCTCGCCGCGCACGCTCGGCCAGCTCATCGCGCTCTACGAACGCGCCACCGGACTTTACGCCTCGCTGGTCGGCATCAACGCCTACCACCAGCCCGGAGTCGAGGCGGGCAAGAAAGCCGCCGGCGGAGTGATTGCATTGAAACAAAAACTCGCCGCCGCGCTCGCCGCCGCGCCCGGACACGCGTTCACCGCCGAAGCCCTCGCCGCGCAAACAGGCGGCCCGCCCGAACACGCCTTCAAGATCCTCGAACACCTCGCGGCCAACGGCGCGGTCAAAAAAAACGCCGCCGCCAACGGCAACATCTTCGAGGCGACCTACTCGGCCTGACCCGGACGAAACCCCGCCCGAAGTCCACCCATTCCCCCAGTCATTTATAGACAGCTCCAAGCAGGGCGCCGCCCTGCCGGAGGCAGCTTCACAGTGAAGCCACGCGTCCTCGCTTTTCCCCGTTCCCCGTTCCCCGTTCCTCGTTCTTCGTTCTTCGTTCTCGTTCTCGTTCTTCGTTCTCTTTCTCGTTCTCTTTATTCTTTCTCTTTATTCTTTCTCCTCCGGGCGATGCCGCTGAGGGCGAAAGAGAACGAAAACGAAGAAAGAGAACGAAGAACGAGAACGAGAACGAAGAACGAGAACAAGGAAAGGAGAACGATCCGGGGATGCGTGGCTTCACAATGAAGCCCCCCTTTGCGGCCCTTTGAATGCGGGTTGGTATGATACCAATACCCAATGAAAATCACACTTTTGTAGGGGCGTCGCAAGCGACGCCCGGCTTGATAACCGTGCACCAGCAAAGGCCGTGCACCAGCAACGGGCTTTGCACCAGCAACGGGCTTCGCAAGCGAAGCCCCTACATGGCTCTGCTTCTAAGGTGTCCTGTTCACTGGGAAAGGGTATCATTCGGAAGTAATATAAAGAGGAGCAGCCTGATGGAAAATTATGGAGTGCGGTGGCAGAGGGCGCGAAGCGCCCGGCGACACCGCTTTTCGTCAGCGAAAGAATGCTGGCCATCCGGCTAACCCGTCCCCCGCGCCACCCGCCCCGAGTGCATCCGAACCCGCGTGCCATCCGAATCGCGCGGCCTTTGTTAACCTCGGTGGTTCCCCGCTCTTTTGAATGGCTGGAAAGGGATGAACCGAAAAGCGGAGCCTGCTTCGTGGCGCGCTGGCGCACGGAGGGGCGGCGTCCCGCCGCCCGACGCGGGCGAAGCCCGCGCCCGTTTCGCAGGGATGCGGACGGACGCACACGGGTTTTCGGATTGCCTGCCGGCGGATGGGCGAGGTGAGCGAGCGAGCGGACCGATGGGCGAGGCGAGTGAGCGGACGGACAGGCGAGGTGAGCGAGCGGATGGACGGG
>JAIRTK010000237.1 GCA_031254955.1 Opitutaceae bacterium | reverse complement strand
TTTATCAGACGTGTTCGCCAACCGGATTTTCTGCCGTGATACAAAATGCAAAGCCGATGAACGACTGGCCGAAGGCGGTAGGGAGGCCTCTCCGAGGCCTCCGCGAGAACGCTCCGATTCCCCCATGAAATTCAAAAGTGGCGGCAGGCGATGGCGTGGACCGATTCGACGCCGCGACTACGCTTCGATTTCTCCATGAAATTCAAACCGTCCTCTCCGCCCGGCGGAGGCCTCGGAGAGGCCTCCCTACCTGGGGCTGGTTGCGTGGGGTGGTTCAAAAGGGGGCCTCCACGCAACCTCGGTTAGTAAATGGAAAAGGCTCCATCAGGTCCGCACAGGCGGGGATGCCCGTGCGCCTTGGCGCGCGCTCAGCACTTGGCCGGGCGACCGGTTTTTGCGCTGGCATAGACGGCGTCGATGATGCGCATGAGGCTCATGGCCTGGCCGGGCGTGTTGAGCGGCTGCTCGCGGCCTTCGATCGCGGCCACGAAATTCGCGGCGGCATTCACCCGGCCCATGGTCTCGTCGGGCGGGACGATGATGCTGCGGTTCACCGGCAGCCCGTTTTCCTGCGTGTAGAGTTCGCAGGTGTCGGTCGCGGTCTCGTCAATGCCGTCCTGCCCGAACAGCCGGCGCACAAGCCCGCCGGCTTTCACGCCTTGGAACGCCACCGACACTTCCTCGCGCGCGATCAGCTCGGCCCACGACATTTGCAGCGTCACGACCTGGCCGGTCTTGAAGCGCACGAAGCCGTGGCAGGCGTTCTCCACGTCGGTCACGCCCTTCGCGCTGTCGGGGATGCCCCACGGTCCCTTGAAGGACTTGTCCGTAATGAAGTCGGAGAAGGTCTGCGCCAGCGCCCATTCCGGCTCGGGGTAGCCCATGAACCAGAGCGCGAGGTCGAGCATGTGCAGCAGGTCGATGACCGGGCCGCCGCCGGAGAGCGCCTTGTTGGTGAACCAGCCGCCGAAGCCGGGGATGCCCGTGCGGCGCACCCATTTGGCCTGGGCGGAATTGATGCGTCCCGCCGCGCCTTGCGAAATATACTCCATCATCGCCCGCGACTCGGGGCGGGCGCGGTTGTTGAAATCAAACATGAGCACGCGCTTCGCCTTTTCAGCGGACGCGGCCATGGCGCGGGTCTCGCGGGCGTTGAGCGCGGGCGGTTTTTCGCAAAAGACATGCTTGCCGGCCTTGAGCGCCTGAAGCGCGAGCGGCGCGTGAAACTTGTTCGGCACGATGATGGAGACCGCGTCGAGTTCCGGGCATTGCCGCAACATCCGCGCCACGTCGCCGAACGCGCGCGCGACGCCTTCGCGCGCGGCGGTCTTCTCCGCGGCGGCGAGGTTCATGTCGGCGATGGCGACAATCTCCGCCCCCGCTTTTCTGAAACCCGCCGCATGATATTTCGCCATGCCGCCGGCGCCGATGATTCCGATTTTCGTGCTCATGATTTAATATAAAACTATTTTATGAAGTGAGGATTCCCGGAAAACATAAAGGGTCTCTGTTTCGTTGAACAGAAAATAATACGATTTGTTCGGAACCCCCGGTTTTCGCCGCGACTGCCGCCATGCGGAGCGGGGCGGGGAGGCGGCTTCAAGACCTTCGCCGGACGAGGCGGGCGGCTGGAAGTTTCATGGGAAAATCGAGGCCTTGGCGCGGAGACCCCGGAGAGGCCTCCCTGTCTCCGGCGTGCGTGACATCAGTGATTCTTTCTTCTCCGGGCGGCGGCGCCGGGGGGAGAAAGATAAAGATAAAGAGGAAAGAAGAAAGATATTGGACGCGGGGCGTCACTTTGAAATTCACCTCTGGAGAAGGCGGGGCAGGCGTCGGGATAATTTGCTTGAAATATATCCATGACGGCCTCCTGGTTTCAGGTCATGCAATATATCAAGCCCTCGCTTTCCCTTCTGGTCATGTTCCTGGCCGCGGTCATGTTTTTCCCCGGTTGCGGCGGCAATCCGCCATTGCCCCCGGAGCAACGCGACGCGATGTATGCGGAGGCATTCAAGGCGTTTCAAGAAATGCGCGGCCACACGAACCGGGCCATTGATTATCCGGAATATGTGCTGCGCCTGCGCGAACTCGACAACGCCATCGCCAAGCTGCTCAGGGAAAGACAGGCGGGCGACGTGGAGAAAAAGAAGCTCGATTACACATGCGCCCCCTATCGCGCGGCACTTGAGCAATGGAACAAATTCTCCCAAGGCCAGCTCGGGCCAGAGATTGCGGATGTGCTGCCGATTCTTCACGAACAGTGGGAACTGGGATGGGAGCGCGCGCTCGAATTAAAATCGGAAATAACCACGTCCACGCCGGAATGATGATGCTCAGCGTCGCGCCGCGCGCGGCAGCAGCCGCAGAACGAGGTCATCTTTTTTGGCGCGGATTTCCTTGGTGAACTCATCGATGTCCGTTGGTCCGGTGTCGAGCTTTCCGTTTGGCCCTGTGCAAACGAGCGTGACAAGCCAGGGATAATGCGCGGAGCCGTCAGGCTCGGCGGGAATAAAAAAACGATAATATGACAGGCGCTCAGGGGCGTCGGGATTATAATCCTTGCTCCAAGGATCGGTGATCACCGGGAGTGTGCGCGCCTCGATAAAACGCCCCGCCTCCCGTTTCGATTTTTGCCCGGGCGATTCCGCCGAGGTTTCAAACGTCTCCGCCGCCGCCGCGCCGGCCAAATAGGGACCGCGCCAGCCGGAGGTCGCGTCCGCCCCGTGATTGATGAGCCGGCGGGCAAGCATGTCCTCAAAGGCGGCCAGATCGCCCGCATTGAGCGCGGGCGGACGCCCGGCTGCAACCAGCGGGCCGTCCCCGGTCGGAGGATCGGCGCCTAGCAATGGCCATGCGCCGAAACGGGCGAACAGCATCATGTCGTCATCCGTCAGCTTGCAGTCGGCATGGCAGCGCCGAAAAGCCGCCTGGATCATGCTCATGTCGGCGACCGCTTTTTCATCCGGGTCGTATTCCCGCGAGGCTTTCATCATCGCACAGGTCGGAAGCAGCAGTCCGATGAGAAACGCGATCAAGGTGCCGGTAAGGATAAGCTCCAGCAAGGAGAAACCGCCGCTGGAACGCATTGATATGCGCCGTTCATGCCGGACGCGGGCGGTTTGCTTCGGAAGGGAAGGCATCAGGAGAGGATAATGGCTTGTCGCTGTTTTTGATGTCTGAAAATGAATCAATAAACCGTCCACGGATTACACGGATTGCCACGGATTATCATAATTAAAAAACCAATCCTGTTAATCCTGAAACATCCTGCGACCCCGCCTGAAAAACCAGCCTGAAAACCAAGCTGCGGCCCCCGCAAATTAGCATGGGTTTTCATAAATGGCAATCCGTGTGAATCCGTGCAATTCGCGGGCAGTTTATTGATTCGTTTTTATAGCCCAGAAAATACACGGAAAGAAATTTTCCGTTTCGTGGATTCCGTGGTTCCCGTGGGCTATTTTAATGGCTTGTATTTAACCGGCTGGTTTTCAGGCGCGGTTCTTTTTGTCGAAGGCGGCGTCGAAGGCGACGGTGCTGGGCGGGAAATCGAGTTTGCGCACGAAGGCGGCGGACTCGGCGGCGCCGTGGACGCGGTCCATGCGCACGTCCTCCCACTCGACGGAGAGCGGGCCGTTGTAGCCGGTGTCGTTGAGCGCGACGATGATGTCCTCGAACTTGATGTCGCCGTGGCCGGGCGAGCGGAATTCCCAGAAGCGGCGCGGGTCGCCGAAATCGGTGTGGCCGCCGAACACCCCGACGGTGCCGTCGCCGCGGCCCCACCACACGTCCTTGATGTGCGCGTGGTAAATGCGATCGGCGAAGACGCGGATGAATTTTATATAATCGACGCCCTGGTAGCCGAGGTGCGAGGGGTCGTAGTTGAAGCCGAAGCGGCGGTGGTTTTTCACCGCGTCGAGCGCGCGGCGCGCGGTGGCGAGGTCGTAGGCGATCTCGGTCGGATGCACCTCAAGCGCGAAGTTCACGTCGCACTGCTCGAACACGTCGAGCACGGGCAGCCAGCGCCGCGCGAAATCCTCGTATCCTTTTTCCCAATACGCTTGCGGCGTGGGCGGGAAGGCGTAAAGCGCGCCCCAGATGGACGAGCCGGTGAAGCCGTTGACCACGGCGGGAAAGCGCGCCTGGTCGGGGCGGGCGTCGAAAAACTTCCGCGCGGCGCGGGCGGTGTCGGCGATGCGCGCGGCGGCGCGGCGGCGCACGCCCTCGGGTTCGCCGTCGTCCCAAATCTCCGGCGGCACGATGGCGCGGTGGCGTTCGTCGATGGGATCGCAGACGGCCTGGCCGACGAGGTGGTTGGAGAGGGCGTGGCAGGTAAGCTCGTGGTCGCGCAGGAGCGCCCATTTGTCGCGGATGTAGCCGGGCGACGAGAGCGCGGCGGTGACATCGAAGTGGTCGCCCCAGCAGGCGAGTTCGAGGCCGTCGTAGCCCATTTTGCGGGCGAGCGGCGCGAGTTTTTCCAAGGGCATGTCGGCCCACTGGCCGGTGAATAGAGTGACGGGTCTGGGCATGAGTTTGAGGAGATCGGACGGTTGGAGGGATGGGTTGGCTTGGAGGGATGGGCTGGCTGGAGGGATGGGTTGGCTTGGGAGAGCGGTGTTCTTTTTTTTCTTCTTTACCGAGGTTGCGCGCTGCCGGTGTAACGCAGGTTTTCCAACCTGCTGACGGGCCGAAGGCCCGTCTTGAAGCAGACTTGGAAGTCTGCGTTACGACAGAGGCTGCGCGTAACATCAGTTCTTTATTCTTTCTCTTACTCTTTCTTCATGGGCTTATGGCAAAAGGGGAAGAAAGAGGAAAGAGAAAGAATAAAGAGGAAAGAATGGCCGGTTTATCGGGTTGCGGACAGTCTAATTTTAAAATCTCCCCCAAATCTTTCCCTACTCCCTCAAGTCTTTTCCGCCTCCCGACAGGCTTTCGAAAATGTCCGCCAAGCCGCAGCGCCACGACGCTCCGGCGCATTTGACGCTCCGGACGCCGGCACGCTGCCGCCGGAAAGTCCGCT
>JAIRTK010000565.1 GCA_031254955.1 Opitutaceae bacterium | reverse complement strand
CGTTGTGGTTGTTTTCAAAGACGGCGTTTCCTTGGATGAGCAGGCTACCGGC
Organism: Opitutaceae bacterium; assembly: GCA_031254955.1. Classification (GTDB taxonomy): domain Bacteria; phylum Verrucomicrobiota; class Verrucomicrobiia; order Opitutales; family Opitutaceae; genus Termitidicoccus. The sequence continues at coordinate 3,099 of JAIRTK010000565.1, read as the reverse complement.
GCCGGCGATGTGGATGGCGCCACCGCGATTGCTGGCGGTGGAGGCCTGGGTGTTGGAATAGAAAAGGGCGTCTTTTTCAAAGATGACGGGACTGGAGGTGATGATGGCGGCGCCTCCGTTGTTGCTGAGGTTGCCGGTGAAGGTGGCGTTGTCCTTGAAGACGAGGGAGCCGCTGGCGCCGATGTTGATGCCGCCGCCGCCGCCGGAGCCGGAGATGTTGCTGGTGAAGGTGGAGACACCTTCGAAGGTGATGGAGGCACCGCTGCCGACATTAATCGCGCCGCCGGCGTTGACGGCACCGGTCATGTTGCCGGTGAAGGTGGCGGTGTTTTTGAAAAGGAGGGTGCCGTTGTTTCCCATGTTGATGGCGCCGCCGGTGGTGCCGGCGGTGTTGCTGGTGAAGGTGGAGACGCCGGCGAAGGTGAGGGTGGCGCCGGCGGTGTTGACGTGGATCGCGCCGGCGGCGTTGGTGGCGCCGGCGGTGTTGCCGGTGAAGGTGACGTTGCCGCCGAGGTGGAGGCTGCCTTGGTTGACATAAATAGCGCCGCCGGCGGCGCCGGAAGTGGCGTTGGTGATGGCGAAGTTGCCTTTGAACATGGCGGTGCCGCTGGCGTCGCCGCCATTGATGAGGATGGCGCCGCTGTTGTTGCCGCGGATGGAGTTTTTGATTTCAATGTCGTCGAGCGTGAGGGTGCCGCCGGCGTAAATGGTGGCGAAGTGGTAGGTGCCGAGGGCGTCGATGACGCGGGTGGCGAGGGGGGTGTCGGACTTGAAGACGAACGTCTTGCCATCGAAAGTAAGGGGGCTGGCGCCGAGCTGCACGTCGCCTTTGAGCATGATGGTGTCGCCGTCGTTCCATGAGTTGAAGAGGGTGGTGGTGATGGTGCCGCCGGCTTCGATCTCGTGCGTTTCCGCAGGGGCGTTGGGCGCGGGCAGGAGGAGGCCGAGGGCGGCGCACCACGGCGCGGCGTTGAGGAGGAGCCGCCGGGCCAAGGTGAGGCGGGCGGCGCGGGGAGTGACGGGTTGTGTTTTCATGGGAGGGTCGGGTTTCGGGTTGATTGGGTGGTTGGGTGGTTGGTCGGGAAGGTTGGGAGAAATGCGGAGGGGCGGGAGGGTGGAGGAGCGGAATGGTGGAGGAGCGGGAGGGGCGGGAGGGTGGGAGGGTGGGCGGGATTAGTGGTTGAGATTACGCGGGGCGGGCCGGAGGGGGTGGGATTTTCATGGGTCAAGCGGAGCGTGGTGGCGGAGGCCTCGGAGAGGCCTCCCTACCGGGGGTTTTTGGGGAGTTTCGGTTTTTGCGGGGAGAGCACCGCCCCGGCGCGTTGCAGGTGCGCGCGGAGCGCGGGGTAGGGGAGGGCGTGGGGCGGCACGCCTTGCCGCAGGGCGAGGCAGGCGGCGGCGGCGGCGGCCTGCCCCAGTTCCATATACACCGGCTCCATGCGGATGGAGCCGTAGGCGACGTGCGAGGCGGAGACGCAGACGGAGACGAGCAGGTTGCGGCATTGCTCAGGCCGGGGCAGCAAGGAGCGGTAGCTGATGCCGTAGGGCGCCACGCCTTTGTAGATGTGGCCTTCGATGGCGGCGGTGTTGTTTTCCGTGAGAAAGAGGCTGACTTTGTGCGAGTCGAGCGCGTAGGAGCCGACGGCAACGGGGTCGGGCACGGGCGCGCGGGCGGGGGCGACGAGGAGGCGGCCCGCTTCGTTTTTGCGCTTATGGGGGAAGTTGTCCTCTTGCATCACGTGCTGGCCGACCATGCGGCGGGCTTCGCGGATATAGAGTTGCGCGGGCCAGTGGCCGTTGTCGGCGAACTCGTCGCTGGCGAGGCCCCAGCGGGCCACTTCCCGGCGCAGGGCGGCGGGCACGCGCGGGTCGTGGCCGAGAAACCAGAAAAAGCCTTGCACGTAGGAGCGGTGCGCGGCCTCGATTTTCTCGCGTTCGGCGTAGGAGGCGCCGGCCCAGTCGTGGGAGCCGCCGATGTAATCGGTGGAGAAGCCGGCGGTGTTGTTGGAGTCGGTTTTCAGGTTCGGCATCGGCACGCGGGTGAAGAAGCCTTTTTCCGGGTTGAGGTTTTTCTTTTGCGCGAGGGCGCGCAGCAGCAGTTCGTAGTTGAGCGGATTATAATCGGGGGGGCGCGTGATGGGGACGCGGTTTTCCTCCAGCGCGGTGAGGCAGAGGCGGTAATTATAGGCTTGCACGCGGTGGTCGCCCTCGCCGTGCCGTCCGGGCGCGCGAGGTTCGATGCGGGGCAGGAGGCCGCTGGCGGGGTTGCCGGGTTCGATGAAGGGGTCGATTGTTTCGAGTTCGTCGGCGTCGTCGAGCCGGATGCCGTTGAGGGTCTCGCCGTAGCGGCTGTTTGGCTCGCGCCCGATGACAAAGTCCACGCCCGCCGCTGCCATGAGGTCGCCTTCATAGCTCGCGTCGATAAAACAGGCGCCGGAAAACGTCCGCCCGCTTTCCATGGTGATGCGCGTGATGGCGGCGTCTTGTTTTTCGACGCCGGCGGCGCGGTCGAGGCGTTCGCCGCGCAGCAGGGTCACGGCGGGCCGGGCTTTTTCGAGCCAGCGGTCAAAAACCAGCTTGGCGACATGCGGCTCGAAATACCACTGGCATTGCATGTCCTTGGTGTGCGTCTGGCCGTGCCGGGGGAGGTAGGCGGCGCGGTCTTCGTATTTCCAGACGGACGGGTCGAGGTAGTAGCGCCAAATTTCCTCGAAAAATTCACGGGCCAGGCCGCCGACGGTCCAGACGACGCCTTTGTCGGTCGCGCCCAGCCCGCCGGTCATCATGCCGCCGATGAAGCGGCCCGGCTCCAGAATGATGACGGAGCAGCCCATGCGCGAGGCTTCCACGGCGGCGGCGATGCCCGATGGCGTGGCGCCGTAGATGATCACGTCGGCAGGTTGGGGGGCGGCGGGGGCGGTGGCGAGGCGGGGGAAGAGAGGGGTGGCGGCGGCGAGAAGCGCGAGGGCGAGGCGGGGGAGGCGGCGCAGGCGGGCGAGGCGGGCGAGGCGGACGAGGCTGGGAAGGCGGGAGGGCATGATATAAAGGTGGGCTGGGTGATTAAGTGTGGATGGACGGAATGGACGGAATGGACGGAAT
>JAIRTK010000555.1 GCA_031254955.1 Opitutaceae bacterium | reverse complement strand
CCCTACAAAAGTGTGATTTTCATTGGGAATGGGTATAATCACGCATGGGCGCAAGTCATGGCTGCGGGCGTCACCATGCGCGGGGGTTCGGTGCGCCAAAGTTTTTTCGTTTTCATGGGACGCAAGCGCCGGTCGCTTTCGTCACCATGCGAGGGCTGCGCCCAGATTGACGCTGTAGCCGTCGAGCTTGCGGCCGAGATACCAGGTGCCGTCGAGATGGAGCGAGAGTCCTTTGCCCAACTGCATGGCCAGGCCGGCGTCGAACAGGCCGTTCAGGCCGGACAGGTCGTTTTCAAACGGGGTGCCCGCCACCGTCACCCGGCCACGGCCTTTGAATTCATACGCGGCGCCGAGGCGCGCGTAGGGGGTGAGCAACAGGCCGGGTTTCCATTGATACTCCTCCCAGAGGCGCACGCCGGCGCGGGCGTCGAAGGAGCTTAGGCTGTTCACGACGAAGGTCCGGCCAAACTTGTCCGTCACGTCGTCGATGCCGTGCCCTTGCCAGGACAACTGGACCTGCGGCTCCACCTTCCAGCGAGAGTCCACTTCGAAGACGCGCCCGGCCTCGATGGACGCGGCCCAACTGTCGCCCTCCATCACGAAGGCCGGGGTGCGGAACAGGTTTACCGTGTAATCCTCCCGGCCCAGGCGGAACAGTCCGTTGACGAACCACGCGCCGATTTTGTAGGCCGCATAACCGCCGAAGCCGTGCGATTCCGTCTCCGTCGAGGAGTCCGCGAAGGGCAGGGTCATGTCCGTGCGGGCATAATCATAAAACAAGCCCAAGGTCAGGCGTCCGGTCCCGCCGAGCGCGAGGCTCCAGTCGCCGCCGACTTGCACGCCCGCGGTGTGCGATTCCGTCCCCGCGTAGGCGGTGTCCGAGATGTTGTCCTCGCGATAGAGTCCGTTCATCCACAATCCAAACCGGCGCGGGGCATTGAGCGACCGCGTGGCGGTGAAGCGTTTGCCGAGGGATTCCATCGAGGCTTTTCCAATGAAAAGCGCGGAGGCATCCACTCCCATGACCGCCGGCACGTCCGGGGCGATTTCATTGGCGACCAGCGACCATGTGCCGCCGTCGTTGCGCAAGCCCATCTCGTAAATCCCGCTCACATAGAGCTGGTCCAGTTCAAAGGCATTTTCCGAGGAGCCGCCTTGCGCGACCACCAGCTCGTCGGCGCCGGGGGCGGCGGTCTGGCCGATGGCGCTGGTGCCGGTCAGCTTGATGATCGTCCGGCCCGACGCGCTTCCGCTGATCACGAGTTTGTCCGCGTCGATGACAGTGCCCTGCTCCCAGATCACGGCGAGGGTCAGGCTGGCGGCGGCTTCCCCGGTGTAATCGCCATGAAGCGTCAGGGTGCCGTGGCCGGTCTGGCCGGCGGCCTGGCCGACGTAAAGCGCGCCCCGGTTGAGGAACCGGGTGGCGCCGCCGCCGAGGGTGCCGGTGCCGCGCAGCGAGCCGGAGGAGCCGATGTTGAAGGCGGTGGTGGTGGCAATCGGGTTTCCGCCGCCGATGCTCACGGCGCCGCCGTCTATATTAAATTCGCCGGCCTCGATGCGGCCGGTGAGCGTCAGCCCGCCCGTCCCGGTTTTGAACACCTTGCCGCCGCCCGTGACCGTGCCGGAATAGTCGCCGGACGCGGCTTGCTGGTCGAAGACCAGCGCGGCGTTGTTGGTGATGCGTCCTTGCAGGGTGGCCGTGCTGCCCGCCAGCGTGCCGCCGGCAATCACGGTGCCGCTGGTGTAATCGTTGGCGCCGGCGAGCACCAGCGTGCCGTCGCCGGTTTTGGTCAGCGAGTGGCTGCCCGAAATCACGCCCGACCATGTCGCCATCCCGGCGGCGTCGGAAACGCCGATCACTCCGTCGGCGCGCAGGTCGATCGCGCGGCTGGACGAGAAGGCCGCCGACGCGATTTCCAGCGCCGCGTCTCCGCCGGCGTCCGCAAAAACAAGCTCGCGGTTCAGCCCGGCGAGGCCCAGTTGCGCGTCGTCCGTGACGCGCAGGGTGCCGCTGAGAATCCGCGTGTAGCCCGCGTAATCATTGCCGCCCGTCATGACCGCCACGCCCGCGCCGGCGTCAACCTCCACGAACAGGCCTTGTTTGTCCGCGTCGGTGGCGTGGCCGATGCCGAAGCCGATGGCGCCGTCGCCGAGGACGATTTTGTCGTTGCCGCCGATCACGCGACCGGCCTCGCCGGTGATGGTGAGCCGCGCCCAGTCGTTCGCGGTGGAACCCGACGAGTCGAGGGTGGCGTCGGACAAATCGAGCCAGGCGCCGCTTCCCTTTAGGTCAAACCCGTGCACGACGCCGGCGCTTTCCGCGCCGGAAATCCCCGCGAGCTTGACCAGCCCGTCCTCGATGCGCGTGGCCGCGTGGCCCAGCGCCGCGGTGCCGGAAAAGACCAGCGTGCCCGCGCCCGTCTTGGCGAGCGTGCCGCTGCCGCCGAGCGTGCCCGACAAGGTCAACGTCTGCGCGTCCACGGCCACGGTCGCGACCGCGCCGGCGTCGATGGTGATGGTGTTGTCCAGCGTCATGGCGCCGGCGCCGCCGGGCGCAAGCGCCGCGCTGGCGGCAAACGCGAGGGTCGTGCCCGTGGTGCCGATTTGGTCGGCCCGGCTGAACGCCAGCGTGCCGCCCGACATCACGATGCCGCCCTTGAACTGGTTCGCCGCGTTGGCCAGCGTGAGCAGGCCCGCGCCGCTTTTTCTGAGCTGCCCTTGGGCATCGGTTATTTCGGACACGCCCGGCTCGCGCACGGAGTCCTTGTCGGCCACGATGCCGCCGCCGGTGAACCGGAGCGCGGCGGAGCCGCCGACCTCCAAGTCGGAGACCGTCACGGTGGTGCCCGCGAGGTCGAGCGCCAGACTGGCGCCACTCCCGGTAAACAGCACCGTGTCGCCGGCGGCAAACTTGGTGTCGCCGGTGCTCGACCAGTTGTCGTTGGCGGCGTCCCACACCGAGGCGTCCGCGCCGGTGCCGGTCCACGTCATCCGCAGCGACGCGCCCGCGCTGTAGTTGACCATGAGCGTGCCGGTGTCGGCGAACGCATAGGCGGTCGCGCGGGAGCCGGCGACGATCGGGCTGCCGTCAATCATGACCGCCACGGTGGTGGAGTTTATCAGCCCGGCGATGTTGCCCAGCGTGTGGGTGCCGGGGTTGAAGCCCTGCAAGTCGATGGTGTTTGAGCCGCTGGCCTCCACCGAGACCGCGTCGAGCCATGTGTTCGCGCCGGCAAACACCAGCCCCGCGTTGGTGATGGTCAACGTGCCGCCGACGCTGAGCGTGCCGCCGAGCCGCAGGGCCGCGCCGCCGAGCAGCGACACGCCGCCGGCCACCGTGCCGGAGCCGCCGAACGTCGCGCCGTCCGCCACCGTGACCGCGCCGCCGAGTTGCGCGCCGGGCGCGAGCAGCAGCGCGCCGGCGTTGACGCGCGTCGCGCCGGCGTAGGCGGAGTGGTTGCCCGAAAATGTCAGCGTGCCGCTGCCGGCCTTGGCGAAGGTGCCGCTCGTTGCCGCCGGCGCCAGCAGCAGCGCGCCCGAGTAGCCGACGGCGTGGTTTTGCGTGTCGAACGTCGCTGTTTTTCCGTCGGCGACGCTGATGGCCTCGCTGAAATCCGCGATGTCCGCGCCGGCGCGCAGGGCGGCGTCGCCGGCGAACACGATTCCCGCGCCCGCGTCCGTGGCGAGCTGGGCGGTGTTGGAAAACTCCAGCGCGCCGCCGCCGAGTTCGATGCCGTTTTTGAAACGGTTGCCCGCGTTGGCCAGCACCAGCGTGCCCGTGCCGGGTTTGGTCAATTTGCCGGTCGTGCCGGTGAGCGAAGAGCCTGGCTCGGCGCTGGCGGCGTCGGCGACGAGGGCGCCGCCGGCGAGGGTGAGCGTGCCGGTGTCGCCGGCGGCGGCGAGGCCGGCGACGACCACGCCGGCGGGGGCGATGGTGATGCTGCCGGTGGTGGCGGCGGTGAAGCGGACGCTGTCGCCGTTGCGGAAGGTTTGCACGGGGGCGGTGAGGGCGTTGTCGGTCCAGTTGGCGAGGGTGGAGGGCGAGGACTGCCACGTCCAGGTGCCGCTGTCGCCGGTCCATTCCATGTCGAGCGAGGAGAGGACGTTGTTTAATACAAGCGAGGTGCCGCCGGTGCCGATGAGGAGCGTGGAGGCGTTGCGGCCGGCGAGGGCGTCGCCGTTGAGGTCGCCGACGGAGAGCGAGGCGAGGTCGTTGGTGACGAGGCCGGCGTCGCTCCATGTCAACAAGGTGAAGGAGCCGGTGGCGAGCGCGCCGAGGCGGATGACGCCGGAGCCGGAGAGGAGGATGCCGGCGGTTTCGACGCGGTCGGACTGGCCGGCGTTGTATAAATCGTAATGCAAAGCGGCGCCGTCGTCGAGGGCGAGGGTGTTGGTGAGGACGAGGGTTTGCGCCTCGGCGCCGGCGAGGGCGCCGACGGTGATTTCAGCGGCGTTCAACTGCGATGCGCCGACGACCGACAGCGTGCCGGTCCCCGCGAGCTTGAGACCGGCTCCGGCGGCCTGCGTGAACGCGCCGGCGGCCTCAAGGGTGAGCGCGCCGCCGTCGGCGACGGAGAGGGCGGCGCCGGCGGCGAGGGTGATGTCCTTGGCGCGGATGACGCCACCGCCGCCGACGGTGCCGCCGGCGTTTAATATAAAGGCGCCGGTGCCGGTGCGTCCGTAAATGGCGTTGTTGGCGAGGCGGAAAACGCCGGCGTCTATGGTTGTATTAAACACGGCGGAGGAGGCGTGGGTGTCAAAAACGACTGCGCCGCCGCCGGTTTTGCGGACGGTGACGGTGGCGGCGCCGCCGAGGACGGGGTCGTCGAAAATTATATTGCGGCCGGTTTCGGCGTGGAGGCCGAGGGAGCCGGTGCTGTCAAAGTGGATGGCGCTGGCGGAGCCGCCGGAGGCGATGTAGGCGCCGGCGGTGCCGGCGAGGGTGACGCCGGCGAGATTGTCGCGGAAAACGATGTCGCCTGTGGAGGCGGTGAGCGCGATTTTCGCGCCGGTGCTGCGGGCGTAGATGGCGCCGCCGGAGCCGGCGGCTTTGTTGCCGGAGAAGGTTGCGGCGTCGCGGATGTCGAGGGCGGCGTTGGAGCCGTGGAGATGGATGGCGCCGCCGGTGGCGCCGGCGATGTTTCCGGCGAAGGAGCCGGAGCCGTTTAATAATATATTGGAGGCGGTGGCGTTGGAGTAAACCGCGCCGCCGGCGGCGCCGGCCTGATTGCCGGAGAACAGGTAATCACCGGCGACGGAGAGCGTGCCGGTGTTGTAGAGCGCGCCGCCGGAACCGGAGATGGCGGTGTTGTCGGCGAACTTGAGCAGCGCGCCGGTGAAGTCGAGCACGACCGAGTTGGCGCCGCCGGCGTTGGTGGCGGCGGTGTTGCTGGAAAAGAGCACGGTCGTCGCGCCGGGGTTGGC
>JAIRTK010000528.1 GCA_031254955.1 Opitutaceae bacterium | reverse complement strand
TAAGCCCCTTTGCGATTTAAATTACCCATCCGGGGGGGGCGTGGGGCCCCCCCGCCCCGCGAGCGCTCCACACGGCTCGGCGGGACGCCTCGCCCTACCCTTAACGGCTTCCGTAGTGTGATTTTCATTAGGAAAGGGTATAAGTAGGGAGGAGAGAGGATGAGTAAGGAGGGGGAAGCGTGAAAGGTGAAGAGTGGAGTGTGAAAACAAGCCCTCCGGCTTCGTCACTTTTTTCACTCTCCGCTTTTTGCTCCTCCTCCCTCCTCCGCTCCTCTTTTCCACCTCTCTGCGTCTTCACGTCTTCGCGTCTCTGCATCTCTGCATCTCTGCGTCTCCGCGTGAGAGCAATCCTCGCTCTTTCAGGCAGGAGGAAAGAGGAAAAGATAAGGAAGAAAGAGGAAAGATTCCGGCGGCGACATCACTTTGGGTTGCACCCAGGCAAGAACAGGCGAGATATGGACAAGGAAAAGCCAAGCATGAACACCACCACGCCGCGCAGGATTCCCAACGTGCTCACGATCGCGGGCGTCGACCCCTCGGGCGGCGCAGGCGTGCTGGCGGACTTGAAGGCGTTTTCCGCGCTCGGCGCGTATGGCACGGGCGTGGTGGCCGCGCTCACGGCGCAAAACACGCTCGGCGTCACCGGCGTGCACGCGGTGCCGGTTGATTTTATCGAGCGCCAGCTCGACACGTTGTTCGCCGACGTGCGCATCGACGCGGTGAAGCTGGGCATGCTGGGCACGGCGGAGAGCACACGGGCGGTCGCCGCGCGGCTGCGCCGTCACGGGGTGAGGCGGTTGGTGGTGGACCCGGTGATGGTGGCGAAGAGCGGGCATCACCTGCTCGCGGAGGACGCGGTGGCGGCATTGCGCGACGAAGTGCTGCCGCTGGCGGAGGTGTTGACGCCCAACCTGCCGGAGGCGGAGGCGCTGCTTGGCGGCGGGGCGGTGCGCGACGTGGCCCGGATGCGCGACGCCGCGCGGCGGCTGCGCGCACTCGGCCCACGGGTGGTGATGGTGAAGGGCGGGCATCTGCCGGGCGCGGAGTGCGTGGATGTGATCGACGACGGCACGGGGCAGTTCGAACTTCGCTCGCCGCGCATTGCCACGAAAAACACGCACGGCACCGGCTGCACCCTGTCGGCGGCGATTGCCGCGTTGCTGCCGCGACGCGCGGGCGCGCGCGAGGCCATCCGCGACGCGAGGGATTACCTGATGAACGCGCTGGCGGCGGCGGATGAATTAAACGTCGGCCACGGCCACGGCCCGGTGCAGCATTTTTGGAAATGGTGGCGGCTTGCATAAGGCGTATCGCGGCCTGCCGCGAGGCCAGGCCTCGCGGGGGCGGGCGGCAGAGGCGGAGTCGGGGGCGGGGTCGCGTGGCATGGGCGGCATGGGCGTACCCACCCATGAGGTTGCGTGGCAGGGGTGACTCGCCCATGTGTCTGAGGGGGGAAGCGGGCGGCACGGCGGGGGTTTGCGGCGCGGAGCGCTGTCCACGGGCGAGTCGCCCGTGGCACTCGACCCGACGGCTTCGCCGTCCTTGCGGCTGGAAGCCGCTTCCACTCTCCCGGGCGGGGCGCACGTGCGCGCGGGGGGCGTCTGCGGGCTTCGCCGTCGTCGCGGCTGCGTTGCGTGTGACGCCGGGCTTGGTCACGCGTCATCTTCGTCGGGCTTGGTCACGAGGCGCTCTCGTCGGGGGTCTCTTCGTCGCTCTCGTCGGGGGTTTGTCACGCGTCGTTTTCGTCCGGGGGGGCTTCGTCGTTTTCTTTGTCGTCGTCTTCGTCGGGGGCGTTGTCTTCGTCTTCGTCCTCGTCGTCCTCGGCGTCGGGGTCGGCGGCGGGGAGATCGTCGTCGTCGTCCGTTTCGGGGGGCGGTCCGGCGGCTTGCTGGGTGAGGACGCGTTCCAGGACTTCCGTCATGTCTTCGACGCGGTCCAGCACGTTGCGCGAGACGTGCAGCGGGCAGTGCTGCTGGAGCGCGAGCACGATCGAGTCACTCGGGCGCGCGTCGATTTCGATGAGTTTGCGGCCAAGTTCGTTTTCCATGCGCAGGAGGATGCGGGCGAAAAAGGTGCCTTCGTTCATGTCGTTGATGAGCACGTGGTCGAGTCGCACGTCCAGTCCGGTGAAGATGTGTCCGATCAGGTCGTGGGTGAGCGGGCGTTCTTTTTTGGCGCCGGTGAGCGTGAGGTGGATGACGTTGCCGACAAAGTGGTCCACGTAGATGATGAAGGTTTTTTCGTCGTTGCCGAGAAATACCGCGCAGCCGTTGGCGGTGGGCAGCACGCCTTTGACGGAGATTTCTGCGGGGTCGGCGCTCATGGGTTGGGTAAATGGGGGTGGAAAATGGGTTGGGGAAATGGGGGTGAGGAACTGGGTTGGGAAAGTGGGGGTGAGGGGGGAGGAGGGCAGGGGTGGAGGAGGCGGGAGGGTGGCGGGAGGAGGCGGGAGGAGGCGGGAGGAGGCGTCGCGAAAGTGGCATTGTCGCCGGCGTGGTTGGCGGCGAGGTCTGGCGGCGAGGTCTGGCGGCGTGGTTGGCGTGGGCGACGTAGTTGGCGGCGTGGTTGGGCGTTCGGCTGGTCGCGGGGTTTAGAAGCGTGTGATGATGCCGAAGCGGAAGCCGGCGCCGCCGTCCATTTTCACGTCGGCGCGGCGTTCGGCGTGAATTTGCGTGTAGTCGCCCATTTTTTCGTAGGCCGCGCCGGCATAAAATCCGGTGCGGGTGGAGAGCCACCATTCGAGGTTCAGGTCGCCGTAGTAGCCGGAGACGTAGCGTTGGTTGGTTTTCACTGTGTCGCCGGTGGTGTAGGCGGCGGTGACTTCGGGGATGCGCATGGTTTCTTCGTAGCGGAATTTGCTGCCTACGTAGGCGCCCATGTAGCCGGCGCTGGCCGAGAGCGAGAGTTTCCGGGTGAGCGGCACGCGGATGAAGGGGCCGGCGCGGTAGAGGTAATAGACGCCGCGCATCTGCCAGTAGCCGTGCACGTCGGCCATGCGGTCAACCGGCGTGCCGCCGGCCTGGTAGTTGTGGTCAAAGGTGTCCGTGGCTTCGTTGTAGTTGTCGTGGTGGATGCCGATGGCGGCGGTGGTTTCTTCCGTCTCGTCGGCGGTGAAGGTCGGGCCGCCGGTGGAGCCGTCGTCGGGGAGGGGGCGGGAGAGGTTGTAGGTGTATTCGTTGCCGCGCAGGCGGACTTGGATGCCTTGGCGGGTCTTGGCGTTGAATTCGGAGATGCCGGCGGTCGCCGCCAGTCCCCATTCGAAGCGTTTGAAGCGTTGCAGGATCCGTTCAAATCGGAATTCCACTCCGGGGTTGTTGCCGTCTTCCAGTTCGATTTCGTTTCCCGCCGCTTCCGTCCAGTAGCGGCCAAAGGTGACTTGGCCGGTGTCGGTGCCGGGGCCGGTGCCGGCGACATAAGTGTATTGGTCTCTGCTGTTGAGCGACCAGTTGCGGGAGCGGTTCGCGTCGTAGGGGAGGTAGTATTTCGTGGTTTTGAGCGGGTCGCCGGTGTAGGGGTCGGGGATGGTGTTGCCGTTCGAGAGGGGGTAGATTTCATACATGGCCATCCCGTCGTGGCGGGGGTCTCCGGTGGTGAGGCCGGGAGTCACTCCTACGATGCCTTTATACCAGGAGCCTTGCGTGCTGTTGTCTATCATCATCTGCGTGTCCGGTGTGTCCCGGCTCGGCGGGCGGCCACCGGCGGTGTTGTCCGGGGAGTCCATCATGATCGAGCCGTTGTCGAAGATGGCGGTGTAGCCAGCCTTGATCATCATGGCGGTGTAAATTTGGAGGAGGGCGGGGCTGTTTCCGGTCACGGAGTCCGTAGCGACGGGGAGTTCGTTGATGGGGATGGGGATGCTGTATTGGTCGTAGTCGAGGTGGGGCAGGTTGACATGCTGCCGCAGCCCTCCGCCTAGATTTCCGCTGAACTTGACCCTGGCCCCGCCCACGGCGCGCACGCCGATCGACACGCTGTTTTTCATCGGACGCAGATATTCGATCGGCACGGGGCGAATGTCCTGCGCGAAGCTCTGGACACTCAGGCCCGCAAACATTGCAAGCAGGAGGCTGGCACGCAAATAAGTCGATTTCATGAATACGGAAAACTGGTAGGAGGACGGGTTTGTGCGGGAGTGGCGAGAAATCTTTCGAGGAATCCTGTAAAAAGGATCAAGCAAAAGGGAAACCATGAGAGCGAGGCGAGCAATTTGTGAATCTGGCCGGAACCCGAATGGGCGGACGGGAAACCCCGCGCAATCATCGCCGGAAGCCGATGCGGACTCGCAACCCCGCCCCCATGTTCCACAAAACCGGCAACGGATGCGGGAAGAGGCGCACTTCCAAGCGAGGCCATGAATCGGGACGCTGTCCGGTGCCGCCCGGTGCCGCCCGGAGCTGGCCGGAGCTGGCTGGATATGCCCGGATGTGTTTGGATGTGTCCGGATGTGCTTGGATGTGCCTGGAGCCGCCCGGAGATGGCTGAATCTGTCTGAATCTGTCTGCTTTCCTTGTTATCTTAACTGATGTTACGCGGATTTCGTTTCCGAAGGAGGGTAGGGAGGCCTCTCCGAGGCCTCCGTCAGATGGGGTGCAAAGTCGGGTCTTTCCTAGGGAAATCGAAACGTGATGGCGGAGGCCTCGGAGAGGCCTCCCTACCGGGGGCGGATCGCGTTGGGTGGGTGGGGTGGGGTGGCACAAGACCTCAGTCCGCGTAACCTCATACCCTTTCCCAGTGAAAAGTACACTTAATAGAAGCAGAGCCATGTAGGGGCTTCGCTTGCGAAGCCCGTTGCTGGTGCACGGTTATCAAGCCGGGCGTCGCAAGCGACGCCCCTACAAAAGAGTGATTTTCATTGGGAGATGGGTATCAGTTATCTTTATCTTTCTCCTCCGGCAGCGCAGCTCCGCCCGAAGGG
>JAIRTK010000189.1 GCA_031254955.1 Opitutaceae bacterium | reverse complement strand
AACGAGCAAGCGAACGCGCAAGCGCAGGAGCAGGGGGACGCTTGGCCTACAACAGCGCCATGCCTTGCGCGAACACCTCGCCGCCGCCTTCCACGCTGAAGGGCACGCGGCCACCGTCCTGCTTTTCCAAGCGCACCGTGACGCGCGCCGCGTCCGGCGGGATTTCCTTTGCAAACTTGATCCGCACCGCCTTCACGAGCGTCGGGAGGCCTGCGCGGGCCAGCGCGGTTTGCAGGAAATCGAAATACGCCGTGTTGTTCACGTGGTTGTTGGCATCGACATCGGAATAGCGCACCGACACCTCCACCGCCGCCGCGTCCGCGCCCGGCGGCGGCAGCGCGAGCCGTTCCAGTTCCGGCTCGAAAATCCCGCCGTCGCCGCCGCCACGCGGAAACGTCGCCAGGATGTCCTCCGGCACGCGCACAAGCGCCTTGCTTTTCAGGTTCACATAAAGCCACAGCGACGAGCCTGACGCCACCGGCGTGTCGCCGTCGCAAAACACGCGAAATTCACGGTAGCCGCGAAACCCGCGAATCCCCGCCGACCACGTCTCCACGCGCAACGCATCCTCGTAATGCGGATGCCGCGCCACCGCCACCGCGATGCGGTTCAACACCCACGATTCGCCCCGCGTCTCCTTCGTGCGCGTGCCCGCGTCGAACAGATTGGCGTGCCTGATCGCGCCCTCCTGCAACAGCCGGAAAAGCCCCGGCAGCGACAGCACCTCGTTGCGGTCAACGTCCCCATAGGTCACGGTCGTGGAAAAAGTCAGTTTGGCCTCCATGTTGGTAAAACGCGATTTTCAAGCACGACACCGGCGCCGGGCAATCCCGGAGTGGTTCCAATTATGGATGAGTTGATGTTACGCGAAGCAAGGTAGGGAGGCCTCTCCGAGGCCTCCGTCGGGCGGAAAGGACGGTTTGAATTTCATGGGAGAATCGGAGCGTCTTTGCGGAGGCCTCGGAGAGGCCTCCCTACCGGCGGCGCGCGATTTTACGCATAGCGAAAAATGGAATGCGGGCGGGTCGCCCGCTCTGGTTCCTGCCTGCTTCGCGCAACTTCGCTCACGGCGAGAACGGGGTTGGCGAATGCGTCTGGTAAGGAGGAAAGATTCCGGCGGCGACACGACTGGGACTCGCACCCTGCCAGCCGCGACGGAGGAAAACACTTGAGCGAGGCCGGCGGCCTGCTCAAGCGTCAGGCTCTCCGAGATATGCCAGCCGTGGCGGAGGAAAAGCGCTTGCGCGAGGGGCGGCGCGCGCGTGAAGTGGGCGGATGGCTATCTTCGGCTCCATCGACACGGTGCGCGCGCAAACCGCCGCCACCAGCGCCTTCAAGACAGCGTTCGCCTACATCGACGAATGCTCGCGTCCCGGCACCGCCGCGCGCCAATTGCTCGACTCGCTTGAGGCGGGGAAGAGCGAGCGCGTGGAATTGGGCGGCGGTGTTTTTGCGATGCCGCAGGTTTATTGCTCAAAAAGCCCGCGAACGGAGGGGTTTTATGAGTCGCACAAGCGCTACATCGACGTGCAGGCCGTCATCGCGGGCGAGGAGATCATCGAGGTGGCCGACGTGGCCGGCTTGACGGTCAAGGAAGACCGCACGCCGGCGTCGGACGTGCTCCTTTACGAACCTTATGACGATGGCGCGCTCGTGCGCCTGCGCGCGGGCGAGGCGGCGGTGTTGTGGCCGGTTGACGGGCACATGCCGTGCATCGCGGTGCACGGTTCCGTCCTCGTCCGCAAGGTCGTGGTGAAAGTGCCGGTGGAATGAGGGCGGCAGGCCGCGCGCGCGCACGTCCGCCGGTTTGCGTTGGGGTTCGTCGCTTTTTCCGACGACCGGAAACGTTAGACTTGTTCGCCAGCCTCGTTTCCGCTGTGTGTAACGTTGCGCGGAGCCGGTAGGGAGGCCTCTCCGAGGCCGCCGTCGGAGGTGATACCACTTTCCACCCAGTTTCACCTTTTACACCAATCCTTTTAACCACGGATTACACGGATTACACGGATAAAACGGATTGTATCAATTCCCAATGAAAATGCCCCTTTGTAGGGGCGTCGCTTGCGACGCCCGGCTTGATAAACGCGCACCAGCAAAGGCCGCGCACCAGCAAAGGCCGTGTACCAGCGACGGGCTTCGCAAGCGAAGCCCCTACATTGTCCTGCTTCTAAAGGGTCATGTTCACCGGGAAGGGGTATGGCACCCGAGAGAACGTGAACGTGAACGATTTTGAAAGCGTGGGCGGGGAAGCCGCTTAACCCGCCGGCGGCGGCAGCACGCTCGGGAAGCCGGGGCCGGCGCGGAAGGCGGCGGCTTGGATGAGGCCGGAAGCGGAGGCGTTTTCGACGCGGACGCCGGTCGCGCGCGCGTGGGCGGGGAGCGGGTGTTTTTGGTTGAGGCGCCAGTGGTTGTTCAGGCTGGTGTCGCCGGTGGCGGTGATGTTGGCGTGATAGAAGGGTTCGTCGTTCGGGAGCGGGCGGTCGAGCGGAAAGGCGCAGAGGCTGATGGCCGGGTGGCCGCCGTCGCGGGCGGGCGTGAGCCGCGCGACGAGGAGGTAATCGGCGTCATCGCGGACAAGCGGCGTTTTTTGTTCGCGCGCGGGCCACGCGGTTCGCGTGGTTGCGGGCGTGCTGTCGCCGAGCGCGGCGAGGAGATGGCCGGCGGCGTCGATGCCGGCGGAGGCGACCGGGTTTCCGGCGGCGTCGAGCCAGGTCAGGCGCGGGGCGGCGCCGGCGGATTTGCGCAGGACAAGGCTGAAGTAGGCGGGGTGGCCGGAGTCGAGCGGGACGGGGGCGGCGAGCGGAATGATTTTGGCGGCGCGCGCCGGGAGCGTGAGGGCGCCGCCGGCGGCGTCCGGGCCGGGGAGGACAAGTTGCGCGGGGGTTTGGGTGACGAGGCGCGCGGGTTTATAGACGCGCACGTAATCGACCGCCATGAAGGTGCCGTCGGCCTCATCGCCGAGCGGCGTCCATTTGTCGCCCCAGGGGAGGTTGGCGAAAATGAGGTTGAGTTTGTCGCCGGCGTATCCGCCGAGGTAATTCCAGTCATTCTGGCCGAAGCGGCCGTAGGCTTCCTTTTCGCGGTCGGGGAACCATTGTTTGAATTTGCCGACGCCGGTGCGCCACTGGTCTTTGTAGCGCGGGTGCCGGCTGCCGCGCCAGACTTCGCGACCGTCCAGATAGAAAATCTGTTCGTCCTCGCCCAGCCAGAGGCCCCAGACGTGATAGTCGCCGAAGGTGTGCGGCACGGTCGAGCCTTGGGCGACGTGGTCGCGTTTTCCAGAGGCGTTTTTGGCGTAGGCGAAGGTTTTCCAGTCATGCCAGGCGAGGTGGCCGTGTCCGTTGAGCGCGCCGGGGGCGTCGGGCACGCGCAGGTCCTTGCGCGCTTCCACGATGTCGATTTCGTAGCGGTCGCGGATGCCGCCTTCGCCGGGCGCGGAAATGGCCGCGAGCCAGAAGGCGTTGTTGACGCCGGGGCACTGGCCGGATTTGAAGCGGGCCTCGACGTATACATTCGCGCCGACGGGTTCCCGTGTATAAACATAGCCGGAGGTCCACTGGGTCGCGCGGCCACGGATTTCGCGCGCCTCCTTGCGCACGTGAAGCAGCAATTCGCCGCCGCGGACTTCGAGGTTGCCGGGGCCGCGCGCGGTGTCGTTTTTCACGGCGGTCTCGTAGGCTTGGGAAACCCACACGGTTTCGTCGAGGCGGTCGCCATTAAATTCGTCGGCGAAGACGAGGGCGAAGGGTTCGTCCCATGGAGCGGTCGGGGCGGGCGGCGTATCCGCCGGGGCGGATGCGGAAAACGAAAGGCAAAAAGCGAGAATCGA
>JAIRTK010000228.1 GCA_031254955.1 Opitutaceae bacterium | reverse complement strand
GGGCGTTGAGCGGGTGGAGGGCGTTGAGCGGATGGGTGACGGACGGGGTGGAAAACGCGCCAGCGCGTAGCGCGGGCATTCCTGCCGTTTGGCGTCGTTATTCGTTTCAGGTTCAATACCTCGGGGCTTGCCCCGAGGTTTTTTATTTTTACGCGCGAAGCGCGGCATTTATTGGTTTTTGGAAGAAAAAAGAGTCAGCGGCGAAGGGCGCCAAGTTAAGAGAGACGCTGGCGCAAGGAGCGGCGGCGTCCCGCCGCCGGACGAGGCGAAAGCCTCGCCCGTTTGCGTATGGTTTATTGAGAGCGAGGCACGACGGGCACGCGTTCCGCGTGTCGGGCGGCGGGACGCCGCCCCTCCTTGCGCCAGCGTGTTTTTGACGGCAACTGCCCTTATCTTAGCGCCATTCGAGTCGGCGGCGCTTTGCGCCTTTTGTTTCGCCGGCGGCGGCATCCGCCCGCGCTGTTTCCACGCTTTTATTTTTGCCCGGAGTGCGTCATGGTGCCGCGTATGACGCCTTCGGATTACATGGATGCGCCTTCGGATGAAATCACCGCCCTGCTTCGCGAACTCGTGCGCATCCCGACCGTCAACCCGTCGGGTGAAAACCGCGCCGCCATCACCGCGCCGCCCGTCCGCGAAACGACTGCGCGCGGCCTGAAAACGCGCCGCCTGACGGCGCCGCGCGCGCTCCTCAAAAAAACGCGGCCACCCGCGCGTTGCTGCCCACACGCCGCCGCCCGCGCCGCCCCCTCACTTGAACGCCCCGGCCCCAGGCCGCGGCCCCGGCGTGGAAACCTGCCGCGCGGTGGACACCCGCGCGCCGGTGCGCGAACCGGTTTCGCGCGCGAACACCCGCGCGCGGACGCCGGCGGAATTTGAGGGATGAGCGCAAACCGCCCATGAATCCCGCCCTTTTTCGCACGGCCGCGCTGCTGTCGGCCATGATCGCCGGCGCGCTCATCCCCGGCGCGCATGTATTGAGATTTCTGATACCGTGGCTGATCGTCGCGATGCTGTTCGTCGTGTTTCTCGGCACGCGCTTCACCGGCGCCACGCTCACGCGCTCGCACGGCTGGCTGTTCGCGGCGAATGTCGCGATGGGCTTCGCCGGCTTCGGCATCGGCTGGCTGGCCGGCGGGCGGGACGTGGCGCTCGCCGGGTTTTTCGCGGGCGTCGCCCCCACGGCGACGGCGGCGGTCGTGGTCACGGGATTTCTCGGCGGGCGGCGGGACTACGTCGCCGGCGCGATGGTGCTCACCAACACGCTCATCTCGCTGCTGCTGCCGGTGCTGCTGCCGCTCGTGCTGGGGCGCGCGACGCCGCGCGTGATCGCCGACGTGGCGGGCAGCGTGGGTTTTCTTGTGTTCATGCCGATGGCCGCGGCGCTCGTGGTGCGGCGGGTGTTTCCCGCCGCGCAGGCGCTCCCGGCGCGGCTCGGCAACGCCTCCTTCGGCGCGTGGATACTCGCGTTGTTCCTGATCACGGCCAACGCCTCATGGTTCCTGCGCCGCGAATCCACGGCGACGGGCGCCGAGCTGCTGCGCATCGCGCTCGTGACAGTGATCGTGTGCGCGATGAATTTCGCGCTCGGGCGGTTGATCGGCGGACGAGAATTTCCGCGCGAGGCCAGCCAGGCGCTCGGCCAGAAGAACACGAATTTCACGATTTATCTGGCGATGACCTACGCAAGCCCGCTCGTCGCGCTCGGCCCGACCTGCTATGTCATCTGCCACAATCTTTGGAACTCCTGGCAACTCCACCGCCGCGGGCGGACCTCCGTCTAATACCAATTACCAATGATTTTGGGCAGGGCGAGGCGTCCCGCCGAGCCGTTGCCGGCCTGCGGCTCGGCGGGACGCCTCGCCCTGCCTTGATAAGTGTGAAAATGGCTAAGAATTGGCATAGGGCATTTCACATGGAGGGCCAGGCTCCTGCGAGGCCGTCGCCGAAAAACAGGGCGTCCAACCGTGACGGTCTCGCAGGAGCCTGGCCCTCCAGAAGTCTCCGTGCGCCCATGACGGACGGCACGGAGGCCGTCCCTCCAAAAATCCGAACAACAAGGGAGTTTGGGTTGCACCGCATCGGCGGCGGGCGGCGCGGATTTTTCCCCTCACTGCGCCTGCTTCGCGATTTTAGAGGCCGGCGGTTTTTCGCCGGGCGGAAGCGCCAGCAGGTCGTAATCGCGGCAAGCGGTGATCTTCACCTCGGCGAATGCGCCCACGGGGAGCGTCTTGGGGACATACACGCGACCGTCGATGTCGGGGGCGTCGGCCTCGCCGCGCGCGACGCCTGGCTCATCGACCAGCACGCGCAGCGTCCGGCCCACGAAGGAGCGGCTGATGCCGGCGGCGACTTCTTTTTGCAGCGCCATCGTGCGGTGCCAGCGCGCGTCCTTGGTCCTGGCTGTGTGCTGGGCCTCCATTTTCGCGGCGCGCGTGCCCTCCTCCTGCGAATAGCGAAAGACGCCGAGCCGCTCGAACCGGGTTTCGCGGATGAATGCGCAGAGTTCATCGACGTCGGCCTCGGTTTCGCCGGGAAAGCCGACGAGGAAGGTGGTGCGGAGCGCGATGCCGGGGATGCCGGCGCGGATGCGCGCGATGAGGTCGCGGATGCGGGCCGACGAGGTCTCGCGCCTCATCGCGCCGAGCATGTGGTCGCTGATGTGTTGCAAGGGCATGTCCACGTAGCGGGCGACTTTCGGGCATTCGGCGATGGCGCGGATGAGTTCGTCGCTCCAATGCGCGGGGTGCGTGTAGAGCAGGCGTATCCAGAAATCGCCTTCGATGGCCTGGAGTTCGCGGATGAGCGTGGTGAGCGCGGAGCCGCGCGTGGAATCGACGGGCGTGCGCGGATTGGGGCGTTCGTCCCAGGTGTCCATGCCGAAGAAGGTGGTGTCTTGCGAGATGAGGTTGAGTTCGCGCGCGCCCTCGGCGACGAGGCGGCGCGCCTCGGCCACGACGCTCGCGACGGTGCGCGAGCGGTGGCGTCCGCGGATTTGCGGGATGATGCAGAATGCGCAGGGGTGGTTGCAGCCCTCGGCGATTTTTATGTAGGCGTAATGGCGCGGCGTGAGGCGGAAGCGCGGCGTGTCGTAGTCGGGGATGTAGGTGGAGCGCGGCGTGACGAAGCTGCCGGGCGCGTCCTTGCGCCCGCGTTCACGGGCGAAAAGCTCCTCGATGATGGGGGCGACCTTGGTGATCTGGTCGAGGCCGATGAAGGCATCGACTTCCGGCAGGGCGCGGGGAAGCTCCTTGGCGTAGCGTTGCGCCATGCAGCCGGCGACGATGAGCTTTTGCTCCTTGCGGCGTTTGCGCAGGCTGCGGTCTTGGTGCGCGGCGAGGATGGTGTTGATGGATTCCTCCTTCGACGAGTCGAGGAACGAGCAGGTGTTGACGATGACGACGTCGGCGTTCCCGGCCTCGGGGATCACGGTCATGCCCGCGCGCTGGATGTGGCCGACCATGATCTCGCTATCGACGAGGTTCTTGGCGCAACCAAGGGAGATGAGGCTGACGGTGATCATGGGTTAAGGTTAAAGTGGGAGGCCGGAGGCGGTGAGGCGGTGAGGGAAGGGAAGGGGAGGAGAGGAGAGGGAAGGGAAAGAGAGGGGAGGGGAGGGGAGGGGAGTCGCAGTCCCGGTTGGATTTTCAATTTCAACTTCAATTTCAACTTTAACTTCAACTTATAAGCTGATGAGACGCGCCGTCGCCGTAGCGCAGGTTGTCAGGCTTCTCGCTTCGTGCGGAACTCAATCTGCCGGGCACGCAATGCGTGCGTGGCATGAAGCAGACTTGGAAGTCTGCGCTACGACCGAGTTCTCACGTGGAGACGCGGATGAGTGGTGAGAGGTGGGTGATGGGTGATGAGGAGTGAGTGGTGAGCGCTGAGTGCCCTCGTAGTTGTAATTCACTACTCAACTGCTCACTACTCGCTACTCTTTCAGTCGTGGAGGGGCGCGGTTTAATCAAAGGCAAAGCTTCTTTGCGTCTTTGCGTCTCCGCGTGAGTTTTTCATGGCTCCGTGTCCTCCGTGCCTCCGAGGTTAATACCTGCTTCCCGGCCATGCAAAAGGGCGAGGGTTTAATCAGGGATAAGCCCTTGGGCGTTCTTTATCCCAAACCAAAAGACCGCAGCACGGCGGCTGCGGTCGGGGTGCGGGAAAAAGAGGGCGGCGGCTGGTGTTATTTTTTGGCCTTGGCGGGTTTCTTCGCGGCGCTGGCGGCGGCGGTTTTCTTGCGCTTGAGGTAAGCGATGCGGCGTTTCTTTTTGATGACCTTGTTGTATTGTTTGCCCATGGGTTGAAAAAGTATGAAAGGAAGAGAGAGTGAGGAAAGCCGGGCGGGGGAGTCAAGCGCGCGGTCGCGTCGTCTGGCGGGGGAGGGAGCGTCATTCAAAGTGAAGTCGGAATCAAAAGGGATGAGGAAGCACGCTCGCGCACGGAGCGGCGGCGTCCCGCCAACGGACGCGAGCATGGCGAGCGCCGTATTCGCGCAGTGCGTTCGCGCAGCCTCTCGCATACGGGCGCGGCTTCGCCACGTCCGGCGGCGGGACGCCGCCGCTCCATTTGCGCACCGCGAGCATTCATGTGATTTTTTATTTTTCACCGAGGTTGCGCGAGGGCGTCCTGTGAACCGCCCGATAAGCCAGGCCCGCGGCAGGGAAGTCTCCCCGAGGCCTCCGTCACCACGCTCCGATTTGCCGGAAAAATGTCCAGCCAGGCACCCCGCCCGGCGGAGGCCTCGGAGAGGCCTCCCTGCCGATTTCGGAACCGTGCCGTGTAATACCCTTTCCCAATGAGAAATAGATTGTAGCGGATAAGGCGGTTTCGCCGTTTCGAGCGAAGCGAGAAGCCTGATATCATTTGCGAATGAAAATCACACTTCAGGTAGGGCGAGGCGTCCCGCCGAGCCGCGAGCGCTTCATACGGCTCGGCGGGACGCCTCGCCCTACCTTTAACGACTTTCATTGTGTGAGTTTCATTAGGAAAGGGTATGACAAACGCCGCTTTGATGCATGCCCAGGCCTGAGGTAACACAGACTTCCAAGTCTGCTTGGCTTGGGCGGCGCGGAGCGCCGTCGAGCAGGTTTGGAAACCTGCGCTACGAAAAGGCCTTGGCAGGCAGGGCGGTTTTACTGTTCCGAGCGAAGCGAGAAGCCTGACAATCGCCGCGGCATTTCTCGACAAACGGCGGCGGTCTCGGCGAGACCGCACTACCCTGAAGCCACAATCTCGTCGGGAACGGGTGTCCCATCAGTTTTTCAGTCTTCGTGTCTTCGTTTTTTTGGGGAGAGGGGATTTTCAGGAGTTGCCCTGAAATTATGGCAGGGCTTCGACCAGTCTGGCGGCCTTGGCGATGTCGCTGTTAGTCGAATAGCGCACGGCGGCTTTTTTCAGGAAGTCGGTGACATTGGGAGGCGGTTGCGTCGGGCTGTTTGACATGACACCGGCAAAGGTCTCGCAGACATCCTCGTCGGGGATGCCCGTTTGATTGAGCGCGTCACCCAGCAGTCCCATGATTTCAACCGTCTCGTCCATGCTTAATTTCGCGCCTTCCGGTCTGGCCGACAGCGCGTCCTGCAAACGCAATTTCGCCGCCACGACGCGCGCGCGCAGGGGCGGCTGCGGCAGTTTCATCAGCGTCTGGACAATCTTGCGCGCGCGCGCCTCCGAACCGGCCCGCTGCTCAAGCAGGGCGAGCACGGCGAGCATCTCCGGCTCCCGCTCGCCGCGCCAGTAGGCGATGCGCAACTTGTCCAGCGCGAGGTCGAAACGGCCCAGCGCGATGAAGGCTTCCGCCTGCAAACGCGCAGCCTCGGCCTGCGTGGCCTGGCGCAGGTCGATCTCCGGCATGGGCGGGATTTTCCCGCGCAACTCATGGTGTTTATAGACGGCGAACGTGCGCATGTAAACGGACAGCTTCGAGCGCAGTTTTTTTGTGTTGAAACCGAAGACCTCCTTGAAAAGCGCGTCGGTCAGCTCCTCACCGGCGCTTTGCCGTTCGACTAGGTTCATGAATTTTTGCCTGTGCTTTCCGTTGTCCCCGTAGAGGCCGTAGTGCACCAGCGCCGACGCCAGCATGGTTTCCTCATAGGTGAATCCCTCCGCCTTGCCCAGCAGCGGCAGGAG
>JAIRTK010000179.1 GCA_031254955.1 Opitutaceae bacterium | reverse complement strand
CGGCGTTGCGCGCGCCGCCTTTCCGAGCAGGCCCTCGCGGGCCATCAACTCGGCGTTTTGCACGGCGTTGAGCGCGGCGCCTTTCCAGAGATTGTCGCCGCTCACCCAGAAGCTCAGGCCGTTGTCCCACGCGGTGTCGATGCGCAGACGGCCCACGCCGCATTTCACCTTCTCGGCGAAATCGAGCGGCGTCGGATACTTCTTGTTCGCCACGTCATCGACGAGCTCCGCGCCGGGAAACGCCGCGACGGCCGCGCGCGCCTCTTCGAGATTCACGGGCCGCTCAAACTCCGCGCTCACCGCAATCGAGTGCGCCCGCACCACCGGCACGCGCACGGTCGTGGCCGACACGCGGAGGCCGGGCAACCCCATGATCTTGCGGCTCTCCTGCGCCATCTTAGTCTCCTCGCCGGTGTAGCCCGTGGCGTCAAACGAATCAATGTGCGGGATGCAGTTGAACGCGATCTGATACGGATACACCCTCTTCTCCAGCGGCTCCCCCCTCGCGTGCGCCCGCACCTGGGCCTCCAACTCGCGCACCGCCTCCGCGCCCGTGCCGGAAACCGACTGGTAGGTCGAGACGATGACGCGCCTCAACCCAAACGCCCGGTGCAACGGCCAAAGCCCCATGAGCATGACCGCCGTCGAGCAATTCGGGTTGGCGATGATGCCCTTGTGCCGGCGCAGCTTCTCAGGATTGATTTCCGGGATGACGAGCGGCACGTCCGGCTCCATGCGCAGCGCGGAACTCTTGTCGATCACGAGACAGCCCGCCGCGACCGCGTCCCCCGCCAGCGCGCGCGTGACCGCGCCGCCCGCCGCGAAAAATGCAAGATCCACGCCGGCAAACACCCCGGGCTTCGCCTCCTCGACCGTGCAGCGCCACCCCCGCCGCTCCACGATCCTGCCCGCCGACCGCGCCGAGGCGAAAAGCCGCAACGAAGTCATCGGAAAATTGCGCTCATGCAGCAGGCGGACGAGTTCTTGACCCACCGCGCCTGTGGCTCCGACGATACCGACTGTGAGTGATGATGTGTTCACGATGATGAATAAACCCTTGGAGCGGGTCACTAAAACCTGCGCCGCTCTCGGCATCAAGCCAACAGAGCGGATTCTTCTCGTGCGCATCTCCACCCAGACGATGCACTTTTTTCGAGACGGCAGCCTTGTCCGCGCCTACGCGGTCTCCACCTCGCGCCGCCCGCCCTCCAACCTGAAAAACTCCCTCGGCACGCCGCGCGGCCTGCACGTCATCACCGAACGCATCGGCGCCGGCCAGCCGCCCGGCATGGTGTTCAAAAGCCGCATACCGACAGGCCGGCATTTTGACGAATACGCCCTTCCGCCCGACGACGACAGCGGCGGTGGTGATGGCGATGGCGATGGCATCCGCAGCGAAGGAAATAGCGCAAACAATGGCGCAGCCACCCTCGACCGCGACCGTTGCGAAGACGACTGCAGTGAAGGCAGCGGCGGACGCAATCGCGCCGGCGGCGACGACGAAGGCAATCGCAACGGCGACCACGACCGCAAAGGCAGTGGCGGCGACGGCAGCGACTGCGACGAAGGCAACGGTGGCGGCGATGGCGATGGCGACAACAGTAGCGGAGGCGAAGGCGTCAGCGGTGACGACCGCGACGGTGGCGCGCTCATCACCAGCCGCATCCTCTGGCTCGGCGGTCTTGAGAACGGGGTGAACCGAGGCGGCGAGGTGGACACGCACGACCGCTACATCTACATCCACGGCACGAACCGCGAACATCTCATTGGCCGGCCCCAAAGCTCCGGCTGCGTCCTCCTGCGCAACCTCGACATCATCGGCCTCTACGAGGAAGTCCGCGCGGGGGATATGGTGATGATCGTGGATTGAGGCGGGCGCCGCCTCCTGCCGCCGCGCGCCCAAAGGCTGCACGTCCCAAAACAGCGCGCAGCCAAAGGCTGCACTCGATTTGTCCGCCAATCTTGTTTTCGCAGTCCCCGAGGTTACGCAGCGCCGGTAGGGAGGCCTCTCCGAGGCCTCCGCCGGGCGGAGAGGGTGGTTTGTAATTTCATGGGAAAAAGCGGAGCGTGGTCGCTGATTGACCGGAAACGGCGGACGCGCGGGGCGTGAGTTTGAATTTCATGAGGGAAAGCGGAGCGTTCTCGCGGAGGCCTCGGAGAGGCCTCCCTACCACCTCCGGCCAGTCGTTACCGGGCTTTGAATTTTGAATCACGGCAAAAGCCGGCTTAGCGAATCAGTCGACTCATACCCTTTCCCAGTGAACAGGACCCTTTAGAAGCAGAGCCATGTAGGGGCTTCGCTTGCGAAGCCCGTTGCTGGAGCGCGGCCTTTGCTGGAGCACGGTTATCAAGCCGGGCGTCGGGCGTCGCTTGCGACGCCCCTACAAAAGAGTCATTTTCATTGGGAATGGGTATAATGCCGCCCCCTTCCGCCCCTCAGCCCCCTCCCGCTTCATGCGCGGAAAACGCATGAGTGCCCCGCTGCCTGCTTCCGCCTCCTCTCGCCCCTCTGCCACCGCACTCCAAAAAACGCCCCGCAGCCTTGGCGCGCCCGCCCCGCGTCAGCGACTGGGAGCGCCGGCATCCTGCCCGCTCGGATTACGCTCTTAAGTCGCTCGTTTTAGCGGACTTAGTTGATGGTTAGTGAGTTAGAACATGCAAATAATTGCAGTCCGGTGCAGGGAAGTAAAGCTAAAAACATCATTTTTGGCAACCCGCCGACAACCTTTCGCGGTGCCGCAATCGGCGCCGGCCCGTATGTATCCATGATTTGGATACATGCCAGGACTCATGATGCATAATGAGGGCGTCCGTCCGTTTGGCGAACCCTGTTTTTCGGAATTTTCCATGCCGCCGCTGGCGGGGGCGTTCCCGTGGCCCCGCGCGGGCATCCGCATGGCGGCTCTCCGATGGCGGTTGCATGGTGCATCCGGCATGGTTTTGCCGGGCCTGCCGGTGCTGGTGCGGTGACTGA
>JAIRTK010000125.1 GCA_031254955.1 Opitutaceae bacterium | reverse complement strand
TGGCGTTGGCGGCGTTGCGCGGGGCGTCACCGCGCGCGGCGCCGGGCAGGGAAACCGCGATTCCGGCGAGCGCGGAAAACACGGACAGGGCGGCGTGTCTGGAGGATGTCATGGCAAAGGGGGAAGGGAAGGGAGCGGAGGGGATGGAGAGAGCGGAGGGAGGAAAGGGGACGAATGGAACGAATGGAACGAAGGGAAGGAATGGAACGGAGGGAGTGGAGAGAGCGAATGGAGCGAAGGGGGCTGAGGGAGCGGAGGGAGGAAAATCACCCGCACTTAAAAGGGGCTGGGTCGGTGAGGAAAGCGCGGAGAAGGTTTACCGTTGACTTCAATCATAAAGCACGCCGCTCGAGGTGCCGCGCTCAGGCCGGTGCAAAGCCAAAGGGATCTCCTGGAAATTAAAAAACAGACCAATCGCGAAAATCACGAAAATCACGAAGAGCCGCGAATAGCTGCGAAGGGCTGCGAAATTCTCAATTAGTATTTGTGGTTCGCCGCTATGGCCTGTCCCTTTCCGATGTCTGATGCAGGAATTTTTTAACCACGGAGACACGGAGGGCACGGAGTCCAGAAAGAGGATTTTTAATGAAAAGACTCACGCGGAGACGCGGAGGCGCAGGGAGGATTTTAACAGGCTTGTTCGCCAATTCGCGTTTTCGCAGTGGCGGAAGTGAAGTTTGGCGGAGCCGGTAGGGAGGCCTCTCCGAGGCCTCTGTGAAAACGCTTCGATTTCCCCATGAAGTTCAAGCCGCCCTCTCCGCGCGACGGAGGCCTCGGGGAGGCCTCCCTACCGGCGCTTCCGCGCCAATCATTGTGTGCCAGACATTCCGCGCCGGTCCTCTTGCGTTGGCGACACAATAAACCGAAAAGGCCCTAAACACATCATCCGCCGGCTTGGGCGAGCAGCGCTTTGCGGCGGGCGGCGTCGGTTTTGCGGGTGGCGCGAATTTCCAGCACACGCACGCCGGCGGGCGGAAGCGCCGCGATCAGGTGCGCGAATTGCGCCCAGTCGCGGATGAGGTGATGCTCGACGCCGTGCGCTTCGCAAAGGCGGGCGAAATCGACTTGCTGCGGCGTGGCAAAATAATCCTCGAAGGGCGGCTCGAACGACGCGACGGGAAGATGCTCGAAAATGCCGCCGCCCCGGTTGTTGACGAGCACGATGGTCAGGCCGCCCCGGAAGCGCGCGTTTCCGCCGATGAGAAATCCGTTGGCATCGTGGAGCAGCGAGAGGTCGCCGGTGAGCAGCACCGCCGGGCGGGCGTTCCCGTGCGCGATGCCGAGCGCGGTCGAGAGCGTGCCGTCGATGCCGTTGGCGCCGCGATTGAAATAAAAACGCGCGCGGCGGTCGTTCGCGGGCCAGAAATATTCCGCGTCGCGCACGGGCATCGAATTGGCGACGAACAGCGGCGTCGATTCAGGCAGATGGCGCGCGAGCAGCCAGACGGCCCCGGGTTCGAAGAGGTCGGTGTCGGCGAGGGACGCAAGCGCGTTGTCGAGAGCGGCACACGCGGCGGTTTCGGCTTTTTCCCAGGCGTTGCGATAGGCTGGTTCGACTGCGGTGGCAGTGGCGGCCATGACGTCGAAGCCGTGGCTGACGTGTGCCACCCGGCGCGTGCGTCCATGAAGCGCGTCACGGTTGCGTGGGGCCGGCGCGACCATGACAATTTCCGGCTGTGTTTTTTCCAGCCACGCGCGCAGGATTTTGCTCGTGGGCCAGCCGCCAATGCAGAGGACAAAATGGGGGGCGAGGCTGCCGGCGGCGCGTTCGTCGCGCAGGATGGCGTCGTAGGCGGAGACGCGCAAAACGCTTTTTTCCGCTTGATGGCGTGTTGGGGAAAGCACATCCGCGAGCACCGGCATGCCGGTCCGGACGGCGATAGGGAAAACGTCCGCCGCCGCCGAGCCCGGCCCGGCGACGATGAGGGCGCGGATCGTGGCACAACTCGTGGCACGGGCTGCCAGCCCGTGGTCTTCAGACATGGGCTGGCAGCCCATGCCACTGCCAAGCCACTTCCAGTTTGCGAGGCGCGCTTTGGCCGGGTTTTGGGTTATGTAATCGGTCGCACGGCTGTAATCCGCCTCATCCCGGATGAGGTGGTCGTAGTATTCCGGCTGCCAGAAGGCTCCGGCGCGGTTCAACAGGCTGTTGGCTTTGTTGGCCGTGTAGGATTTCCATGTATGAACGATTTTTTCGAGCGGGCATCCCGCCACAGGCTGCACGATCACATGCACGTGGTTGGGCATCACGCACCATGCGTGGAGGCGGTAGCGTTGACCGTCGAAATGGTTGAGCGTTTCACGGATGGTTGCCGCGATTTCATCACGGCGCAGATGACATTCGCCAGCACCGGCGTCGAGATATGCCTCGACTTTTTCGGAGTGAAGCTGGTCAAGGCGTTCGAGTTCGCAGGCGGTGAGCGGCCGGCATTGTTGCGCGGCGGTTTGCATGATGTCCTCGCGTTCAAGCAGCCATGTTTTCAGGACGGATTGCGGAAGCGAATCGGCCAGACGGAAGGTGACTGCGTAGATGGCGCCGTCGCGTGTCCAATGCGGGAGATAGGCACCTTGGCGGATTTGCAGAGGCTGTGCGTCCGGATTCGAGAGCCAGGCGGAGGCGAGGTGATCGAGCGTGGGCCCGGCCTGCGTGGCACGGGCTGCCAGCCCGTGGTTTTCAGACATGGGCTGGCAGCCCATGCCACGATCAGGGCAGGCGGCCGGAGCCACGTCGCGCAGGTGAGCAAAAAATGGCTCGTCGAGATTTTCACGCCATTCGTCGGCGCACACTTTGCCGTCCTCGACCGGTGGCAACGGGTCGCGGAAGGGCGCGTTGAGGTGCACGGGGCCGGGTTCGGGATAGAGGGCGCGTTCGCAGGCATGGGCGACCGTCTGGCGCAGGTAGCGGAGGCGTTCGAGCGCGGCCTCCGGCGTGGCAAGCTCGTGATGCCACACCACGTGCGCGCCGTAGAG
>JAIRTK010000163.1 GCA_031254955.1 Opitutaceae bacterium | reverse complement strand
GCGCGGTGTCGGCGGTGATTTTGTAGATGATCGAGCCGGAGACGTTAAAGGTGCGGTCGAACCAGTAGTCGGTGTTGCGCTCCATGTCGTAATACTCGGCGTCGATGCGGTAGAAGAGTTTGCGGGGGATGAGCGGGCCGGTGGCGTAGGCGCTGACGCGCTGGTTGGCGAAGGAGCCGTAGCGGGCTGTGGCGGAGGTTTTGAATTTGGTCTGGGGCTGCTTGGAGAGCATGTTGACCACGCCGCCGGGCGAGGTGCGCCCGAAGAGGGCGGACTGGGGGCCGCGGATGACCTCGGTCTGCCGGATGCTGTTGGATTCCGGGCGCTGGGTGCGGCGGAAGCCGTTGCGGAAAACGGGCACGCCATAGCCGCGCAGGCTGTTGGTGGGCGAGCCGGTGGCAGGGTCGCCGGGCGTCATGCCGCCGATGTAGGCGGCCTGGTCCTCGAAGTCGAGGAGTTGGAAGTCGTCGATGAAGTCCTTGGAGAGCACTTGGATGGAAAAGGGCATGTCGAGGATGTCGGCCACGACGCGGGCGCCGGCGGTGGTGGTGGCGCCGATGTAGGACGCCTCTTTGCTGGTCTTGACGTGGAACTCTTCCAGCACGACGACATCCTCGCCGACATCCGTGGATGGAGCGGTGGGGGCGGGGGAAGCGGCGGAGGTGGCGGCGGGGGTGGAGGGAGAGGAGGAGGCTGGGGAGGTGGAGGCGGTGGTGCTGGTGGGAGTGGCGGCGGCGGGGGCATCGCGGGCAGGAATGCCCGCGCTCCTTTTTTGGGGAAACTCGTTGTCTGATGGCGGTGTCACCGCTTGGCCGAAGAGGGCGGCGCTGGCCGCCAGCGATAGCAGGCCGGCCAAGGTTGTGCGGGTCGCGCGAGCCGTGCGGGTCGCGCGGGTTGCGTGCATGACAGGATTCGGGGTTTTCATAGTTGGTTTTATAGTTTTATATTAAATGCTTTCATTCATCGCGAAAGGAGCGGAGGGAGCTGGAGGCACCGGTGGGACAAGGGATTGCAGAGGGGGCCGGGAGAGCGGAAAAGCGCCAAGGGAGCGCCGTGCTCGGACGGGTTGACCGTGCCACCCGAGCCGGCGATGCCGCGCGTCGTCCGCCGGCAGGAGGCCGGCGTTTCAGGTGGGTAGCGTGGAATTGACTTTGGGCACGGGGCCGCGTTGGGTGGCGGCATGGATTTTGAACGCATAACCCGCGATCCGCGCATAATGGGAGGCAAACCCTGCATCCGGGGCACCCGCGTGACCGTGGGCACAATCCTCGGGTTGCTTTCCAGCGGAGCGAGCATCGAAGCAGTGTTGCGGGATTACTCTTATCTGACGGAAGCGGACATCCGCGCGGCACTGGGCTACGCGGCATGGCTGGCGGAAGAGACGGAATCAGAACTGCTTTCCGCGTGAGGGTGCTGGTGGACATGAATCTGTCGCCGCGCTGGGCGGTTTTCCTTCGGGCAAGGGGAATCGAGGCGGAACACTGGAACAGCCTCGGCGCCGCCAACGCGGAGGATGAGGTTTTGTTCCGGCACGCCATCGCCGGGAAATGGGTGGTTTTGACCAACGATCTGGATTTCGGAACCATCCTTGCGCACACGCGGAGCGGGAAGCCGAGCGTGGTGCAAATGCGGACGGGGGATTTGCGTCCTGAGGCGTGCGGCGACGCGCTGGCCCGGGCGTTGCGGCAGTGCGAGGCGGAACTGGCGTCCGGCGCCATCGTCACGCTGCTGCCCGGTAAAGCGAGAGTGCGAAAGTTGCCGCTGTGATTCGCCTTGCCCCTAAGAGTCGCGCCTTTCCAAACGGGCGGCGGCGCGAGGGCGGGTTCGGGCGTGCCTTGATGGGTTGATGAGTCGTTACCGAAGGTAACGACTCTGGACGCTAGCGTCCAGGCGGCGCGGGTGGGCGCGCGGGCGGCGGTCGTGGGTGGGTTTTGGGCGGGGGGCATGGGGTTCAGAAGCGCCAGCCGGCGCCGAGGTTGAAGCTGTGGCCGTCGATTTTGCCGGCGTAATACCAGGCGAAGTCGGCCCATAGGTCGAGGCGGTCGCGGATGCGCACGGTCGCGCCGCCGTTGAGCAGGCCGTAGGCGCCGCCGAGGGCATTGTCGTATTTCACGGTTTCGCCGATGGTGAAGACCGTCATTTCGGTGTCGCCGCCGAATTCGCCCGCATAGGAGGCGCGGGCGTAGGGGCGCAGCTCCCAGCCGCGCCGGGTGACGAGGCGCCGGCTGAGCATGAGGCTGCCGCGCAGGGAGCTGTATTCGAGCGCGCGCACGCGGTATTCGCGCGCGTAGTTGGTGCGGGGGTCGTCGATGCCGGCCACGGGCACGGTGTCTTTTGTGTTGTCCACGTTGGAGCGGCTCCATTGGAACTGGATTTGCGGCTCCAGCAGCCAGCCGGCGCCAAGGTCGTAATAACGCCCGATATCGACGGAGATGCCCGCACCGCCGGTGTCGGTGCCAAAGGTGGGCGTCTCGGCGATGTTCACGTCGTAGCGGCCGGTGTTCAGGCGGATGAGGAGGTCGAAAAACCACCGGGAGGGGCGGTAGGTGATGTAGGCGCCGAAGGCGTCGGTGTCCGACTCGGTGCCGGTGGCCTGCTGGGCCGAGCCGGGGACGCGGGGCATGTCGGTGTCGGTGCGGATTTTTTCGACGAAGATGCCGAGGGCGAAGGTGAGGTTGGGGTCGGTGTAGTCCACGCCGGCCTGCCAGCCGTGGGTGCTGGCGGTGGCGCCGGAGTAGAGGGTGTCGGAAAACTTGTCGCGGCGGTAAAGGCCGTTGGCCCAGAGGTCGAAGCCTTGGCGTCCTTTGTAGCCGTCGAGCAGGCCCATGGATTCGAGGCGTTGGGTGAGGCCGCCGAGAGAGGCGTGCTCGGCGAGCATGAGCGCGGCGTCCACGGCCAGGAGCGCGGGAATCTCGGAGGCGAGGGAAATGCGCCAGCGGCTCGTGCCGGCGCCCGGCTCATAGACGAGCAGGTAGTCTTTCACGCCGTAGGTGAGGCGTCCGCTCTGGAGAAATTCGCCGCCGCCGCCGTCCACGTGAATCACGTTGTCCGGGAGCGAGGCGGCGAGGTTCGCGAGGTTGTCGGCGAAGGGGTCGTTGGCGGTCTGGCGCACAAAGGTCACGTAGGTCGTGCCGGCGGCGGAGCCGGTGACGTGGAAGGTGTCGGCGGCAACCACGTTTCCGTTTCCGGGCACGACGCCGCCGAGGCCGAGCGTGAGGTAGCCGGGGGCGGCGGCGGACGCGCCGCCGTGATAGTTGCCTTCGATGCGGAGTGTCGCGCGGGGCACGACGGCGCGGTCGGCGGCGTGGCCGACGCGGATCATGCCTTGGTTGCGGACGAGCGGGGTCTCCAGCAGGCCGCCTTGGGGCAGGTTGAGGATGCCGCGGTCGCCGATGTCAATGGTTTCCGTCGTGCTGAGCGGCAGGGAGCGCCCGGAGCTGGTGAGCATGCCTTCCTCCACGCGCAGGGAGACGAGGTTGCGGAAGGCGGCGGTGGGGCCGATGTCGGCGTTGCCGTCGCCGGTCTTGACCAGCGCGCCGCCGTCGAGGGTGCCGGTGAACACGCCGGGGTAGTCGGCTTCGTCGGCGTAGAGCGCGACGGTGCCGCTTGTGGTGGTGATGAGGCCGGCGAGGGCGCCGGCGCGGCCTTGGAGGACGCCGGCGGCGACGGTTTTCGCGCCGGTGTGGGCGCTGGCGCCGCCGCCGGGCAGGGTGAGGAAGAGGGTGCCTTCGCCTTCCTTGGTGAAGGCGCCGGCGCCCGAGAGGTCGAGCCACGAGGCGGTGCCGCCGGCGGCGACGGCGACGGTGCCGGACTGGCGGAGTTCGAGCGTGCGCGCGCTGGCGAAGGCGTTGCCGGTGACGAGCAGGTTGCCGCCGTTGAGGATGACATCGCGGGGGGCGAGGATGGAGGCGTCGGTGTTGCCCAGGTTGGTGTCGTGGCTGATGGCGAGCACGCCGCTGTCCACGCGCGTGTAACCGACGTAGTTGCTGCTGCCGCTGAGGGTGGCGGTGCCGCTTCCGGCATCGACGATCACAAAAACGCCGCGTCCGGCGCCCGAGCCGCCGATTTGGAAACCCATGTCGCCGGCGCCCAGCTTGATGCCGTCGCCGTGGCCGATGACTCCGCCGGCGGCGCCGGCAAAGGCGAGGTTGTCCCAAGTGACAAACGGCACGTCGCCGTAATCCCGCACCTCGGACAAGTCCAGCCAGCCGCCGGCAAGCTCGAAGGAGTGGACGAGCGCCGGGATGGCGGTGGCGGGGGAATCGATGTCGCGCAGGTAAACCAGTCCGTCCGCGACGCGGGTCGCCCGGTGGCCGAGCGCGGCGGTGCCGGAAAGCGTGAGCGCGCCGCCGCCCGTCTTGACCAGCGTGCCGGGGCCGCCGGTGGTCGCGGAGAGGGTGAGGGAGCGTCCCGCGAGGGTGTTCAGCGTGACCGGTTCGTCCGCGGCGGAGCCGACGGTCATGGCGCCGGAAAGCGCACCGGAGCCATGCAGAAACGCGCCGTTCTCCAGCCGGAGGTCGGCCACGTGCAAGGATGCCGGGCCGTCGCCGGTCGCGCCGATGCGCAGCACGCCTTCCCGCTCCACCGTGACGGTGCCGGTGACCAGGCCTTCGCCGCCCAACACGCCGCCGGACTGGACGCGCACCGCGCCGCCGAGGCGGGTCATCGTCCCCGCGTCATTGCGCAGCAGCAACTCGCCGCCGTCGCTCTCGACGCGGAGGTCGCCGGCGAGGGCGGAGTAGTCGCCGAGGAGTTCGAGGGCGCCGATGCCGGTCTTGGAGAGGGTGCCGCCGGCGGCGAGGTCGAGGCTGCCGGTGTAGCGCATGGCGTAGCCGGCGGCGGCGCCGTTCCCGGCGGCGGGCGTGTCGATGGCGCCGGACTGGCCGGCGGCGATGACGAGGTGTTCGTCGAGCGTGATCAAGTCGGCGGCGACGCGCAGGGTGCCGGAGGCCAGCTCGATGCCCGCGCCTTGGGTGCGCAGTTGCTCCGCCTTGGTAAAGGAGAGCGCGCCGCCGGCGATTTCGATGCCGCCGTTGAACTGGTTGCCCGCGTTTTCAAACGCGAGCGTGCCGGGGCCGCTTTTGTGGAGCTTGCCTTGCGCGCTGCTTGAAAGACTGCCCGTGGCCGAACTCGCGTCGGTGATGAGTTCCGCCGCGCCTCGGAAAACATAATCCGCCGTGCCCGACACGACCATGTCGGAGAGCGTCATGCGGCGGCCCGCGATGGTGATGACGCGATTGCCGGAGTTGGCGGCGTCGGCGACGCCGTCGAAGAGGAGTTTGTCGCCGTCGCCGAAGGAATACGCGCTGCCGCTGCCGGCGATTTGCCAGTTCTCGGTGCTGATGTCCCACTGCGTGCCATTCGCCCCCGTCCAGAGCATCTCCTCGTTGCCGGGGAGGGTCATTTTTATCAACAGGGTGCCGGAGTTCGCCGCGGATTCGTAGGCGATGTCGTAGCGTCGGCCCACCTCCAGGCCGAAATAGGTGATGCCGGCATCGCGGAGCGCGGAGACGTTGCCGAGATTGTAGACGCCGGTCGCCAGCCGGTCCAAGTCAATGGAGAGATCGGCAGAGGAGCCGCCGTCGATGACCAGCCCGCCGGCCATGAGCGAGGAGTTTACGCTGGAGGCCGGGTCGGTGTTGCCGGACACGATGTTGAAATGCACTTGCGCGCCCGCGTGCAGGGTCAGCGTGGAGGAGACGGACAGCCGTTCCGCGAGCGTGGCGTCGGGCGTGCCGACGCGCAGCACGGCGCCCGGCAGCGCCGTCACAAGCGAGGCCGTGCCGGAGCCGCCGAAGGTCGCGCCGGAGGAGACCCGCACTTCGCCGCCGCCCAGGGCGACGTTTCCGCCGAGGAGCAGGCGGCCTTCCCGCACTTCCGTGCGGCCCAGATGGTCGGCGTGGTCGGCGTTGGAAATCCACAAATCGCCCGCGCCGGTCTTGGCGAGGAGCGAGGTGGGCGCCGAGGACAGGGTGCCCGTGAAGTCGAGCGTGTTTTCCCGCGTGTCGAACAGCGCCGTCTTGGCCGGCTCGATGGTCACGTTGCCCGCGAGCGCGGTGTTTGCGTCGGCGCGCAGCGCGGCGTCGTTGATAAAACGGATGGGTTGTCCCGGCCCGCCAAGCTGGGCGTCGTCGTCGAACGCGAGCGTGCCGGAATGGAGTTCGATGCCGCCGGCAAAGGTGTTGGCGGCGTTGGCCAGCACGAGCGTGCCTTCGCCGGTCTTGACGAGTCTGCCGTTCACCGTGGCGGTCGAGCCGCCGCCAAGGTAAACTTGGCCGTCCGCGTTGGTGTCGTGACGGTTGGAATCGGTCAACGCATTCGTGCCGGTGATGCCGCCGCCGGTGAAGGCGAGCGTGCGCCCGGCGGCGGTTTCGACGGCGAGGTCGCCGATGGTCACGCCCGCCGTGTCGATGGCGACGGCGCCCGACGCCGTCGGGCCGAAGGCCGCGCTGTCGCCGTGCCGGAAGTAGTGTTCGCCGGAGGACTCGGACCAGTTGCCGGCGGCGGTGTCCCACGCGGCGGGCGCGGCGGTGTCGCCTCCCGCCCAGGCCATGCGGAGGTTGCGCACGCCGGGGCTGACGACGAGGGCGGTGCCGGAGGCCACGGTCTCGGTTTCGAGGAGCGGGTCGTAGCGGTGGGTGAGCGGCTCGCCGTTGACGGTGGCGACGGAGAAGTGCGCGGGGGTCAGGCCGGAGAGGTCGGCGGCAACGAGGAGGGTGTAGGTGGCGCGGTTGCCCACGTTGTCGAGGTTGATGCGGGTGTCGCCGGCGCTGGTGAGCGAGCCGGAGACGAGGAAGCGGTCGGCGTTGTCGGGGGCGCCGTCGTTGGTGTTGCGAAGGTCGAAGGAAAGGCGGGCGTTGTTCAGGGTGAGGTTGCCGTTGATGCTGCCGCTTCCGGCGAGCGACTGGCCGGCGGAGCGGACGAGATTGCCGGCGTAGGTGGCGGCGTCGATTCCGCCGAAGCGCACGTCGGAGGCGGCGCTGATGCCGTCGCCGGAGGCGGAGAGGATGCCTTGGCTGATGAGGACGGTGCCGGTGAAGGCGGAGGCGCCGGCGTTGAGCATGAGTTCGCTGACGCCGGTTTTTTCCATGAGGCCGGCGCCGGTGAGCGGCGCGCCCGCCAGGGAGACGGCGCCGTTGTCATTCGTGAGTCTGACGGAGGCGCCGGCGGCGATGTCGATGGCATTGGTAATGTCCATGCCGGTGCCAAAGACGATGGCGGCGGCGGTGCCGGTGATGCCGAGGGTGCCGGTGCCGAGGCCGTCGGCGTTGTGGAGGTGGATGGCGCCTTGTTCCAGGCGGACGCCGCCGGTGTAGCTGCCCGTGCGCCAAAGGCTGAGGGTGCCTTCGCCGGTTTTGACGAGGCCGCCGGGGCCGGTGATGGCGGCGGTGCCGCTGTTGATTTGGAGGGTGGCGCTGGCGAGGACGCTGGCGGTGATCCAGTCGCCGGCGGCGGCGCCGAGGGTGATGGCGTTGGTGTAAACCGTGTCGGGGTTGGTGGCGCTGCCGATGAAGCCGTGGCCGGTGAGGGTGGCGCCGCCGGCGAGGTTGAGGGTGCCGCTGGCATCCATGAAGCGTCCGGCGAGGCCGGCGCCGTCGCCGGTGGTTTCGAGGCCGACTTGATAAACGCCGCCGTTTTCGACGAGGACGTTATGGGTGATGCCGATGCCGCCGTAGGTGCCGCCGGCCTTGACCGTGACGGTGTTGTTGCCGGTGAGGCGCGCGTCGGTGCCGCCGAGCAGGACGCGGCCCGCGTGGATGAGCAGCGCCCTGTTGACGTTGGTGCTGGAGCCGTGGAGGAGGAGCGTGCCGCCGGTGTCGCCGCCGGCGGAGCCGGAGTTTATGTTGATGACGCCGGTGGTGGTGGCGGCGGCGGCGAGGGTGTCGCGTGCGGTGTCGGCGGTGCCGCCGATGGTGAGGGTGGCGCCGGGGGCGATGTCGATGTTGGCGGCGGCGGCGGCGGCCAGATAGAGGAAGCCGCCCTTGCCGGCGGAGGGGGTGGAATTGGTGATGCCGGTGGCGGCGTAGTTGCCTTCGTAGAGGAGGTCGCGGGTGGCGATGAGGTTGAGGGTGCCGTTGTTTATGTTAATGGCGCCGCCGTTGTTGGTGGCGATGTTGTCGGTGAAAACGGAGTCCTTGACGGTGAAGACGACGCCGGCGCTGTCCGCGAAGAGGGCGCCGCCGCCGATGGTGCCGCCGCGGGAGCGGTTGCCGTGAAAGAGCGAGTCCACGATGAGGGCTTGCTGGTTGCCGCCGGAGTTGCCCAGCGCGATGGCGCCGCCGTTGCCGTGGAGGTCGAGGGAGGCGCGGGCGGCGGTGTTGTGGTAAAATTGGGAGTTGTAGATGAAAATGCGGTTGGAGGCGGCGGCAAAGGAGCCGATGGCGCCGCCGTGGCCGTCGATGGCCCAGTTGCCGGTGCCGCGATCGACGGCGGAGCCGGCGGCGGGCGCGGTGAAGTCGTTGCTGAAAAAATCCGCCGGGTCGGGGCGGTCGCGGGCGCCGAAGAGCGAGTCGTGGATTTCGAGCGTGCCGCTGCCGATGGCGTAGATGGCGCCGCCGAAGCCGCCGCCGGGCGAGGTGCCGCCGGGCGGCGTGCCGCGCTCGGCGGCGTTGCGGTAGAACTCGGCGTTGCGGAGGGTGAGGGAGGCGCTGCCGCCGGGCAGGTTGATGGCGCCGCCGTGGTCGCCGAGGCTGCGGTTGCCGGAGGCCGCATCGACGAGGGAGCCGAAGCGGACGTTGGTGAGGAAGGCGCGGGCGTTGGAGGCCACGGTGAGGGCGCCGCCGCGCCGGGCTTGATTGTCGATGAACACGGTCCGGCCCGTGCCGCCGTCCACCGGGCCGAGGGTGAACACGCCGTTCGAGACATAGAGCGCGCCGCCGCCCTCCGTGTTGGTGAACCATCGGTTGTTCTGGTAGGTGTAGGTGATGCCGTCGTAAACGTTGACGGTGTAGGTGCCGGACGTGGTGATGCGGGCGTTCTCGAAGCGGTTCCGGTCCACGTCCATCACCGTCTGCCCCCAAGCCGCGCCGCCAAGGGCGAGCATCAGGGCCAGGGTCAGCATCAGGGGCAGGCACGTGAAAACCGCCTTGGTCGCGGAAAATTCGTTTTTAAGAGTTTGCATGATACGCATGAGGAGGGGAGGGACTGGGTTTCGAGTGAGAAGGGAGGGGGGCGGGGGAGGTCGGTGTGATGGGGGAAGATGGGGAGGTGGGGAGGAGGGAGGCGGGAGGTCGGTGTGATGGGGAGATGGGGAGGCGGAGAGGAGGGAGGAGGGAGGTGGGGGAAAGTGAGGACGGTTTCGGGTGTGAGGTTTTCGGGTGTGAGGTGGGAGAAAGTGGGCTGTTTTTGGGTATGAGGGGAGGCGGGTTTTGGGTGTTTACTGGTAACATTCCCGTTCGCAACCGGACGCGGACGCGCAAGCGGGAGTGGGAACGGAGAAGGCGTCCGAGATGGCATCTCCCCTCCTTATCGTTCTCGTTCTCTTTCTCGTTCTCGTTCTCTCCTTCTTTCCTCTTTCCTCTTTATCTTTATCTTTCTCTTGGCATTTCCCGTCTTCATTCTCTTTCCCGTTCTCTTTCTCCTGGCATTTCCCATTCCCGCCCTCCCGGCATTTCCCATTTCCGCCCTCTTGGCATTTCCCATCCCCTTTCTCCCCCGGCGACACCGCCAAGCGATGAAAAAGGAAGGGCGCGGAAAAAAGAGAAAGAGAAAGAGGAAGAGGAAAGAAGAAAGAGGATAAGGAGGAAAAAGAGGGCGGGGAAGAGGACGCGGAAGGGAAGGAGGAAGGGGACGCGGACGAGGAAGAGAAAGAAAGCGAAGAAGGGGAAAAAGAAGAGAACGAGAACGAGAAAGAGAACGAGAACGAGAAGGAGGGAGGAGGGCACGCGCAGGGGAAGGCCCCCCAAGCATGGGAGGCTGCAACGACGAGAGCCGGGGAGAATCTGGTGAAGGGGAAAAACATGGACGGAAGGGGAAACTCCTTCAGGGATGTGGCGTGAATGACGTGCGCATTTCAAAAGAAGCCGACCACTCCCGCAAGAATCACGTTGGTTTACCGTTGACCTGATGCGTCCAAACCCGCGCGCCAGCCCGCCAAGCCGCGCCCTTTTAAAACAGAACACCCTATCTATCATGATAATGCCATCCATCAAATCGCCGGGCAACGGAGAAAACTTTTTTCTTCCCAACCGAGGTTACGCACTGCCGCCGTAACGCAGATTGCAAACTTTTCGCTTCGCTCGAAACCACCCCCGCTGAGCACGCAACGCCTGCCTAAAATGCAGCAGACTTGGAAGTCTGCGCTACGACAGAGGCGACGCGTAACACCCTTTCCCAGTGAAAAGCACACTTTGGAAGCAGAGCCATGTAGGGGCTTCGCTTGCGAAGCCCGTTGCTGGAGCACGGTTATCAAGCCGGGCGTCGCAAGCGACGCCCTTGCAAAAGAGTGATTCTCATTGGAAATGGGTATAAAACCCTTAGCAGACAAAAATTCCCCTTCAGGTAGGGCAGGCATCCCACCGAGCCGCGAGTGCTTCACACGGCTCGGCGGGACGCCTCGCCCTACCCTTAACGTCTTCATTAACGGCTTCCATAGTGTGATTTCCATTCGCAAAGGGTATTATAGAGCCTTTTCGGTTTATTCTGTTCGCAACCGCAAGAGGACCGGCGCTCCCGCGCCAAAGGATTGTTTCCCATGCGACAGAATAATCAGGAAATGAGGGGACGCGCTACGACCGACGCCTCCGCGTAACCTCGGTGATTAATACATGCCGGCGCGGATCATTTCGCGATGCGCGCATGGTAGCCGGGGCGGAGTTCGACGAGGACATCGCCAGGATGCGCGAGCAGCGCGGGGTGCGCGAGGTGCACGAACGGCGCGGGTGGCGCGAGCGGCGCGTAGCCGCAGCGGATGACGAGGGCAAACGGCCTCAGGTCGCCCGGCGCCTCGGTCGCCTCGTAATAGCCGGTGGCATCGCGGCGGGCGCGGAAATACCAAGGGAGGGGCCAGTAGTCGTCGCCGATCACGGCGGCGAGTTCGCCGGGCTTGAGCGTCGCGACGGCGGCGCGCAGCGCGGCATCGGCGCCGGGCAGCGTGGGGGCATAAACCACGGGCAGCGCGGAGTCGGTGGCGCGGGCGCCGACGAGGGCACGGAGTTGCGGGGCGTTGCCAAGCACCACGAGCGCGAGCGCAGCGGCGGCACCGGCGAGGGTGCGACAGGTGCCGCCGGCGAGGGCGCGGCAAGCGACGGCGAGGGCGCGGCAGGCAGCGGCGGGTAGCGCGGGCGCATGGATGCCGGCACGCACGGGGTCGCCGGAAGCGGCGGCAAGGGGGATGCGTCTCGGCGCGGCAGCGGCGGCAGCGGCGGCAGCGGTGTCGGGGTTGCCGTTGCTGTTGCCTGTGCCTGTGCCGGTGTCGCCGTCGGTGCCGCCGCGGGTGAGCCACGCAAAGCCGCACCCGGCCAGCGGCACGAGGCCCGCCACGGGGACGAGCATGAGCCAGGGCGTCTTGTAAGCGATGATGGAATACACCGCGATTTGCACGACCGACGACAGCGCGAGAAAGGCAGGCAGGGCCGAATGCGGAATTACCGATTGCGGAATGCGGAATGCAGAATGTGGAATTGCGGAATGCGGAATGAGAAATGAGGATTGCGGATTGAGGATTGAGGATTGCGGAATGGAGCCAGCGTCATCGCAGGCGGCTTGGGGGGCATGGGTTTTTAATTCCGCATTCCGCATTCCGCGTTTCGCAATCGGTAATTCCGCGTTCCGTATTCCGCGTTCCGTGTTCGGTAATTCCGTGTTCGGTAATTCTGCAACCGGTAATTTCGTGTTCGGCACTCCGCCTCCGGCATTCCGCATTCCGCGTTCCGCATTCCGCATTCGGCAAATCCGCATTCGGCAAATTTGAAATAGCGAGAGGGCGGCGAAGAGGAGCAGCGCGCCTTCGCCATGCCAGCCGCGTCCGGCGAAACGGAATGTCAGGATGTCGGTCAGGTAATACGACCACGGCTTGTCGTGTCCGCCGCCGGTCCGGTATTGAAAGAGCGTCAGCCACGCGTCGGCGAAGCCGCGCGGATGCCGTCCAAGATTCGAGTGGAGCAGAAACGACACCGCCAGCGCCACGCCGGCGGCGAGCGCAAGGCGCGCCGCGCCGGTTTCGCGCAGGAGCCGCCAGAGGCGTCGCGGGCCGGCGAGGGCGAGCGCGGCGACGGCCCAACTGAAGGCGATGATGCTCCAGGTTTCCTTGGTGGCGTGCAGGCCGCCGAGCGCGACGCCGGCGGCGAGCAGCCAGCCGACGCGCCGGGTGTCCAGAAAACGCGCCACCGCCAGCGGCACGGCGAGCGCGAGGCAGGCGAGCAGGGTTTCGTGAATCGCCATGCGGCTGAAATACACGAGCAACGGGGAGCAGGCCGCCAGCAGCGCGGCGGGCAAGAAGGCGGAGGGGGCGGGGGCGGGAGAGAGGGTGGAGGCGGAAGGGAGGGCGGAGGGAGAAGCGGGAGGGGAGAGAGGAGCAAGAGTGGAAGGGCGGGCGGGTGCGGAGGGAGTAGCGAGGGTGGCGAGGGGAGCGGGCGAGGAGGGCGGGGCGGGCGGTTTTGGCGGCCCGGTTTTGGTTTTTTGAGAGAACGAGAACGAGAACGAGGAACGAGAACGATTTTGGGCGCAACAGGCGGCCAGGACTACGAGCAGCAGGCCGGCGAACACGGGTTGCAGGCGGAATTGCCAAGGTTGCAGGGCATCCAGTTTTTGGACGCCGAGCGCGCGCATGAGCGGGAGGTTGATGAAATGGGGCAGCGGGCCGTGGTAATGCACCGGGTCGTAGCGGTATTTCCCGTGTTCCAGCAAGTCGGCGAAAATGTAGGCCTGCACGGCTTCGTCGGCGTGCATCGGGCGTTCGCCGAGACGCGGGAGGCGGAGCAGCGCGGCGAGCGCGAGGACGCAGAGGAGGGCAAGGACCGCAAGCGGACGACGGGCACGAGGCGGCGGCGCGGGCGGCGGCGCGGGCGGTGGCGCGGGCGGTGGCGTGGGCGGTGGCGCGGGCGTCATCGTCGGTGGCGGCGGCGGCGGCGACGACGGCGGCGACGGCGTGGGCGGTAGTGGTGTCGTGGGGTGCATGCGCGGGCGGTTTTCGATTTAATTCGATTTAATTCGACTTAATTCGAGTCGAATCGAGTGGCGCGGGGTGGTGCCGGGGCGGAGTGGCGCGGAGCGGGCGCGGCTTGCCGAGGAACAGGCCGGAATGTGCTGGGTGCGCCGGGTGGCGTCGGGTGGCGCTGGGGCGGAGCGGGGGCGGCGAGGGTCGTCCAAGGGCCGGCGGGGTCGATGCGGTGGAGGCTGCCGTCGGGATGTTCCACCACGGCGGCGTGGCCCGTGGAGAGGCTGGCGAGCACGCTG
>JAIRTK010000574.1 GCA_031254955.1 Opitutaceae bacterium | reverse complement strand
CGCAGCGAGGAACCCACGGTTTGCGGTGGGTTTAAAAACAAGCCCTGAAGGGGCGGCAGCGTGGGATGCGGCGAGGGGCAAACAAGCAGGCGGACGCCGCTGCCGCCCCTCCGGGGCTGGAAACACGAGCCGTCGCCGCATCCGCACACCCGTAGGGCCTGACCTTGTGTCAGGCCGCGCTCGTCGCCCCTCCGGGGCTGAAATACCAATCGCTGCCTCCGCTCCACGGACGCGCGTTGTAAAATCCATTCAAAATAGCGAGGAACCATAAAAGTAAACAGGAGTGAACCCTAAGCGCCCTTGGTTGTTCTGCGTTCTCTTCGTTGCCTGCGTTCTCTGCGTTGCCTTCGTTGCCTTCTGTTCCATTTTCAGAACCTCCCTGCAAAGTTGCAGCCCTTGTTTTTAGATATGACCAAAGAGAACGAAAGAGAGAACGAGAACGAGAAACCGAGAAAGCGAGAAAACGAAAAAGAAAACGAAAGAGAGAACGAGAACGAGAAAGAGAAAGAGAAAGAGTCGCCCCCTCCCCCATCCTCTCTCCCTTCTCTCTCTCCTCCCATCCCTCCCATCCCTCCCCTCCCATCCCATCCCTTCCTCCTCCTCGCCTCCCATCCCATCCTCCCTCATCCTCATGCCTGACGAAAACTTCATCAACCGGTTCATGCCAGGGCTGGCCTCGTTGCGGCATTACCAGAAAGGCTGGCTGCAAAACGACGTGTTCGCGGGGCTTGCGGTCGCCGCCGTCCAAGTGCCGACGGCCATCGCCTATGCGGGACTTGCCGGACTGCCGCCCGAAGTCGGGCTTTACTCGTGCATCCTGCCGATGCTGCTTTACGCGCTCGTGGGCGGGTCGAGGCAATTGCAAGTCGGGCCGGACGCGGCCACGTGCACCCTGGTCGGCGC
Source organism: Opitutaceae bacterium (assembly GCA_031254955.1). Lineage (GTDB taxonomy): Bacteria > Verrucomicrobiota > Verrucomicrobiia > Opitutales > Opitutaceae > Termitidicoccus. Next base: position 3,571 of record JAIRTK010000574.1, on the reverse strand, counting down.
GGTGCTGCTGCCGCTGGCGGCGGCGGACCCGGAGCAGGCCGTCGCGTTGTGCGCCGTGCTCACCCTCATGGTCGGCGTCTGCTCGATCCTCGCGGGCATGTTGCGCTTCGGCTTCGTGGCCAGTTTCCTCTCCCGCCCGATCCTGGTCGGCTTCCTCAACGGCATCGGCCTCAGCATCATCGCCGGACAACTGGCAAAAATCCTCGGCTACGCCGCCCCGCACGCCCGCTCGCTCGAAGGCCTGTGGGAAACCGCCGCGCGGCTGGACGAAACCCACTGGCCCGCGCTCGCGGCGGGACTGTTCGCGCTGGCAGTCACCATCGGCGTGCGACGGCTGCGACCGCGCTGGCCCGCGCCGCTGCTCGCGCTCGTGGCCGCCGCCGCCGCCGCATTTGCGCTCCACCTCGACCGGCACGGCGTGGCGCTCACCGGACACATCCAGGCCAGCCTGCCCCTGCCGCGCCTGCCCAAAGTCGATGCCGGCTCGCTGGCGCGCCTGTTTGAAGGCGCGGTGAGCATCACGGTGGTCGGTTTTTGCAGCGGCATGCTCACCGCGCGAAGCTTCGCCAACAAAAACGGAGGCACGCTCAACCCGAACCACGAATTCATGGCCTTCGGCGTGGCCGACATCGGCTCGGCGCTCTGCCAAGGCTTCCCCATCAGCGGCGCGGACTCGCGCACGGCGGTCAACGCCCTCGCCGGCGGCAGAAGCCACCTCGTCGGCGTGGTCGCGGCGCTCGCCATCGTGTGCGTGCTCCTGTTCCTGACCGGACCGCTGTCCTGGGTGCCGGAACCGGCGCTGGGCGCCGTGCTCGTGGTGGCCGGCCTCGGCTTGATCGACCTGAAAGCGCTGCGACTGGTGCGACGCGCGAGCCGCTTTGAATTCTGGCTCTCGCTCGCCACCACCATCGGCGTGCTGACCATCGGCGTGCTGCCGGGCATCATCTTCGCCATCGGCCTCACGCTACTGCGCACACTCCAACTCCTCTACCGCCCGGCGGACGCGGTGCTCGGCTGGAAACGCGGCGTGGACGGCCAAGTGGACATGCGCACCCATCCCGACGCCCGCACCGTGCCCGGCGTGGTCGTGTATCGCTTCGACTCCCCGCTCCTCTTCTTCAACGCCGACTACTTCAAAGAACGCGTGCTAAAACTGGTGGACGCCGAAAAAGCACCCGCCGCCGTGCTCTTTGTCGCGGAAATGGTCGGCCAGACCGACGTGACCGGACTGGAAGTGCTGCGCGAACTAGGCGCCCGCCTGCGCGCCCGCGGCGTGACACTCGCGCTGGCGCGCCCCCACAAAGGCTTCCGCGCCGCGCTCGAACAATCCGGCGTAATCAACGAAATCGGCCGCCAAAACCTGTTCACCTCCGTGCGCACCGGCATGCAACACTTCCGGCAACTACGCAAACAAATGGCCGCGAAAGCCCAAGCCGGCGCCCGCGAAACCGCCCCCCCCGCCGAAAAACGGCAACCCACCGCCCCCCGCCGCTGTCTTTAACAAAAACTCCCCGCTCTTTTCGATGCCTGAAACCCAACGGATAAACACACGCAAACACGCGGAGACGCGGAAAAGAAACCCCAACCTCTCCACGCCACCGCGCCACCACAAGAGAAAAAACAACCACCCAAACTCGCGAAGAACCTTGAAAAACGACTTAAACCGCCCCTGTTCGATTTAAATCGCCTCCCACCGCCAACCATGAAAACCCGCGCCACCGCCCGCGCCACCGCCCGCACCCTCGCCGCCACCCTCGCCGCCGCCCTCGCCGCCGCCCTGCTCCTCCTGGCCGGTTGCGCCACCACGCCCACCACGCCCCGCATCACGCCGACCGGCGACCCGATCACGGACGGACGCGCCAGCATCGACGCCGCGCCCAAGAAAGACAAAGTCCTCCACCAATACCGCCTCGCCGCCACCACCCTGCGCCGCGGCGCGCCCCGCGAGACAAAAACCCTCCTCGACGACGCCCTCATGACCGCCGCCGCCAACTACGGCAACACCAACGCCACCGCCGCCAAAGCCCGGCGCATGTTCCGCCACGAATCCGACAAACCCTTCATCGGCGAACCCTACGAACGCGTCATGGCCAACTACTACCGCGCCATCCTCTACTGGCGCGACGGCGAACCCGACAACGCCCGCGCCCTCCTCCGCACCGCCAGCCTGCTCGACAGCGACACCGACGAAAAAACCTACGCCGGCGACTACATCCTCTGCGACTACCTCGACGGCTACGCCACGGCCAAACTCGGCGGCGACGGCTCCGACGCCCTCGCCCGCGCCGCCGCCAACGCCCGCGCGCAAAGCCGCCCCGCGCCCCCCCCCTACGACCCCTCGGCCAACGTGCTCCTCTTCATCGAATTCGGACACGGCCCGCGCAAAATCGCCACCGGCCAATACGGCGAACAACTCCGCTTCCAACCCGCCCCCCCCACCGCGACCGCCGCGCGCCTCGAAATCGCCGGACGCGCCATCACGCTGCCCGCCTACGACGACCTCTACTTCCAAGCCACCACGCGCGGCGGACGCGTGATGGACCACATCCTGGGCAACAAAGCGGTCTTCAAAACCGGCGCCGACACCGTGGGCGACGCCGCCCTCATGGGCGCGGCCATCGCCGCCAACAGCCGCGGAGAAGACGCCCGCAAAGCCGCCCTGGCGCTCGCCACAGTGGGCCTGCTCGGCAAACTCGCCTCCGCGGCCACGACCCCCGCCGCCGACACCCGCCAGTGGGACAACCTCCCGCGCTACCTAAGCTTCCACGCGCTCCGCCTCCCGCCCGGCGACCACCCGGCGACGCTCGCCTTCCTCGACTCCGGAGGCCGCGCCCTCGCCGCCCTCACGCAACACTTCACCATCACCATCGCCGCGCCCGCCCCCCCCGGCGCCCCCCCCCGCGACACCATCATCTACCGCAGCGAACTGACCGAGTGAAGCCCCTCAAAAAACCACGGCCCCCGCCTCGCGCCAGCGACTGGGAGCGCCGGCTTCCAACCGGCAGACGACGCGCAGCGTCGTCGGATCGAGAGGCACGGACAAGAGTGGAAGCGGCTTCCAGCCGCTTGGGCAGCGAAGCCGCCGGATCGCGTGGCACGAGCGACTCGCCCGTGGACAGCGCTCCGCGCTGCCAACCCCCGCAGGATGCCGGTGCTCCCAGTCGCTTCCAGTGCACTTCAACTCAAGGCCCCGCCCTCATTCCTCTTCCTTATTCCTCTTTCTCTTTCCTCTTTCTCCTCCGGACAGTGCCGCTAACGGAGAAAGATAAAGACAAACTGATGTTACGCGGAAGCGTTTCCGAAGAAGGCAGGGTGCCTCTCCGAGGCCTCCGCCGGGCGGAGTGACCGATTGGGTATTCCCTTGGCAAGTCGGGGTGTGGCGACGGGCGTCTCTCCAAGGCCTCCCTGCCGCGAATATGGCTTATACCATTTCCTAATGAAACTCACACAATGGAAGCCGTTAAAGGTAGGGCGAGGCGTGCCCCCCCGCCGGGTGGAACGCGCGCGGGGGGGGGGGGCGGCGCCGCCCACCCCGAAGGGTTTTTTGTAAAGGCAAAGGGTTTTGTAACAA
>JAIRTK010000572.1 GCA_031254955.1 Opitutaceae bacterium | reverse complement strand
CGGCGCGTGGCGCGGTGCCGGGGATTTCAGCCCCGGAGGGGCGGAGGCGTTTAGCCGTGGGTGACGAGCGCAGCGAGGAACCCACGGTTTGCGGTGGGTTTGAAAACAAGCCCTGAAGGAGCGGCAGCGTGGGATGCGGCGAGGGGCAAACAAGTAGGCGGACGCCGCGGTCGCCCCTCCGGGGCTGAAAACGCGAGCCGTCGTCACACCCGCACACCCGTAGGGCCTGACCTTGTGTCAGGCCGCGCTTGTCGCCCCTCCGGGGCTGATACGCCAAACGCTGCCTCCGCTTCACTGACGCGCGTTGTAAAATCCATTCAAAATAGCGAGGAACTTCCTTTAAAAAGGCGTCGGTCTTTAAAAAGGGGCATGAAAAAAGCGGGCCGCGCTTTGGAGGCGGTCCGCTTTGGGGAGGGTGGGGAATGGGGGCCGGGTTGCGGCTGCGGGCGGGCGGTTACAGGCGGCCGGCGTAGATCGCGGTGGCGCCGAGTTGCTCTTCGATGCGGAGGAGTTGGTTGTATTTCGCGATGCGGTCGCTGCGGCTGGCCGAGCCGGTCTTGATCTGGCCGGCGTTGGTCGCCACGGCGATGTCGGCGATGGTCGCGTCTTCGGTCTCGCCCGAGCGGTGCGAGATCACGGCGGTGTAGCGCGCCTTGTGCGCCATTTCGACGGCGTCGAGCGTCTCGGTGAGCGAGCCGATTTGGTTGACTTTGACGAGGATCGAGTTCGCCACGCCTTGCGCGATGCCTTTGCGGAGGAAGTCCACGTTGGTGACGAAGAGGTCGTCGCCGACGAGTTGCACTTTGTCGCCGATGGCGTCGGTGAGTTTTTTCCAGGTGGCCCAGTCGTTCTCGGCGGCGCCGTCCTCAATGGAGTCGATCGGGTATTTGGCGGTGAGTTCTTTGTAGTATTGGACAAATTCGTCGCCGGTGAACTGGCGTCCGTCGGATTTTTTGAAGATGTATTTGCCGGTCTTTTTGTCGATGAATTCGGAGGAGGCGACGTCGAGGGCGAGGGTGATGTCTTTGCCGAGTTTGTAGCCGGCGGCTTTCACGGCGGCGGCGATGGCGTCGAGCGCGTCGGTGGTGGAGGCGAGGTTGGGGGCGAAGCCGCCTTCGTCGCCGACGGCGGTGGAGAGGCCTTTGGCTTTGAGCACGTTTTTGAGCGCGTGGAAGACTTCGCAGCCGGCGCGGAGGGCTTGGCTGAAGGTGTCGAAGTTCACGGGGCGGATCATGAATTCCTGGAAGTCGATGGGGGCGTCGGAGTGCGCGCCGCCGTTCATGATGTTCATCATGGGGACGGGGAGGACTTTCGCGTTGGGGCCGCCGAGGTATTTGTAGAGGGGCTGGCCGAGGGCGCTGGCGGCGGCGTGCGCGGTGGCGAGGGAGACGCCGAGGATGGCGTTGGCACCGAGTTTGGACTTGGTTTTGGTGCCGTCGAGCTTGAGCATCTGTTTGTCCACGCCGACTTGGTCGAGGGCGTCGAAGCCGATGAGCGCGGGGGCGATTTTGTTGTTCACGTTGGCGACGGCGGCGAGCACGCCTTTGCCGCCGAAGCGTTTTTTGCCGTCGATGCTTTTGGGCAGCAGTTTGGCGGCGGCGGGGGTGCCGTCGCGCAGTTCGAGGGCTTCGTGTTCGCCGGTGGAGGCGCCGGAGGGAACGGCCGCGCGGCCGAAGCCGCCGTCGGCGAGGTAAACGTCGACCTCGACGGTCGGATTTCCGCGGGAGTCGATGATCTCGCGCGCCTTGATTTCAGTGATCGTGGTGGTGTTCATGGAGAGAAGCTTTCTGGTTCTCGTTGAGCGGATGAAAGGCGGATTGAATCGGTTCCCGCGCGCGAGGAAAAGGCGAAAGTGCGCGCGGGTGTTTTGGATTTTGGATTTTGGATTCTCGATTTTGGATTGGGTGCTTCCGTGTCGATTGGCGGCGAAGCGGCAGTTTCTCCGTCGAGACGCGAGAATCCAAAATCAGGGGTGCGCCGGGCCGTGGCTGGTGGCATCGACGGAGAAGCGTCCGCCGCCGGCCAGAACGATCGCGGTGAAGCCGGCGAGGTAGATGAAGGCGAGTTCCCCGCCGTGCTGGCCGGCGAGTTGCGTGTTGTGCACGAAGAAAAACGCGACTGCCATCGCCGCCGCGCAGCCCAGCGCAGCGAGGCGCGTGAACAGTCCGACCACCAGCAGCGCCGAGCAGGCGACTTCGCTGAAGATGGCGAGGATGAGCGTGGTTTTGGATCCGAGGCCGAAGGGGTCCGGGAAATGGCCGGCCAGGGTCGAGAAATTCACGACTTTCGCCCAGCCGTGCAGCAGGAGCAGGGACAGCCCGAGCCACACGCGGAGCGCGAGCAGGGCCAGGTTCACGCTGACCGGCACCGCGCGGAGTTGGAGGATGTTGACGAGGGAATTCATGGTGCGCGCATTATGGGCATTGGCGGCGCCAAGACAAGCCGCCGGTGGAGGGTTTGTCCGGTCTTGCATCCGTTTCAAACCGGAGTTCGTCCCGTCGCGGTTCGCCGAGGGAGGGGGATGGGAGGAAGGGGGGGAGAGAGGAGGAAGAGGGGGAGGAGGGCGCGCGCGGTCGATTTCGCCTACAAGACCGGTTCCATCGCCGAGGACATTGTCCGCACCGAATATCTTGCCGGAATCGAGATGACGCGCGCGATGCGCGCGGACTTGCAGGCCGTCGTCGAATATCGGCGCCGGCTCGTCCGTTATGATCGCGCCGGCTGACGCAAGGACAAGGACTCCGGCGACCCCGTGCGCGAGCTTGAGTGCCGCGGTGGCGGCGCGAGCGGGCGCTATGTTTTCTAGCGTTTTTTTGTGAATTGAGGTTAAGCGGCGCGTAACATCGGTAAAAATAGAGAATAAAGAGAATGCGAACGCGAACGCGAAAGAGAACGCGAAAGAGAACGAGAAAGAGGGGTGAGGAAAGGGGGGTGAGGAAAGGGGGTGGGGCCTTGGTTTGAAACGCTTCTTTGGCCGATGTGTTCGGGGCCTTTGGCGGCGGCGGGGAACTGCGCGGCTTCGGGCGGTTGAAGACTGGCTTGGTTAAAGACTGGTCCGTTATTTTTTCTTTCGGCTCACCGACCATGCGGCATTGTCCGGCGGCACTTTGATCAGGAGTTGGCCATGCGGCCAGTCCTTGGCGCGCGGGGCGATGCAGGCGGTCACGGCGCCATCGGGGGCGATTTCGGTCCAGATGCCGAGGCGCGTGGCGGGGGTGTCCACGAGACGCATGTTGCGGTTTTTCAGGCCGGTGATTTCCACGGGGGGAATGGCCGTGGCGTGCGGGACAAGCACGGTGACAAAACGCCGCGCGCCTCCGGGCGGCAGGAGTCCTTTCGCAAAGACGGCGTAATTCTGGTCGCCCATCAGCTTCGGCTGGAATTGCGCGCCGTATTCCACGCCCGCCTGCGGATGAAACCACACCAGCAGGCTTTTGTCCGGGGCGGTCTCCGCCGGGGCGGAAAACCAGTTCAACCCGGACACCGGCGGCGCGGCCAACTGCCACACCGGGCCGCCGGCCATGCGGTGCTGGTGTTTGCCCGCCGTGTATTCATCCACCACGAGCATGATGCCTTCGCGGGTGAGCACGGCGCGGCGCGTCCAGAGCGCACCGGCGGCATATGCGTTTTCGTAGGTCAGCGCGCCGAAACTGTCGCCGTCCTGCCGCGCGGCGGCGCTCGCGACGAGGCGCCCGCCCTGCTGCCCGTCGAGATAAATGCTGCGCGGGTGGAGGCCGTTTATTTCAAGCGCGATGGGCAGGCGCAGCAAGGCGGCGCCGGGGGTGCGCACTTGGTAGTCAAGCTCGATGCGCGGGAATTTTTTGGCGATGTCCACCGCTTCGGGTTTGGGGGCAAAAACGAGGTCGAGGCGTCCCGGCGGGCAGACCACGCGCAGGACGTTGCGCGGCGCGGCGTCGGTGGCGGTGGCGGCGAAGGCGGTGTTGACGGCGGTGGCGGCGACGGAGGAGGAGTCGTCGTGGCTGGCGGTGGCGGTGGCGATGGTGCTGGCGGCGGTGGCGGTGTTGGTGACACCGGCGGCGCCAGCGGAGGAGGTGATGGTGCTGGCGGCGGCGACGCAACCCGGTGGGTTGCGCCGCTCCGGGCGCGTGTCGGGCACGAGGGTCAACCAGTTTTTCCATTCGGCGCGGGGCACCGTGCGTCCCGGTTTTCCGCGCGTGCCGGGCGCGTAATGCACGACGGTCATGTCTTCCGGGAGGGTGTTGAAATCCGCGATCATCCGCGCGCCGTCCATGCCCGCGAGACGGAAGTCGGAAACCGCGAACTCCAGCGTGCCGTCGGGGCCGGCGGGCGCGACGGGGCGGTATTCGCGATACCATGCCATGCCGGGATCGAACGACAAGGTCCCCAGGCTATGGCTCGCCGCCGCCTCCGCCGCCAGCATTTCCTTTTCCGGAATGGCGAGGAAGCGCAGCACGATTTGCCGCAGTTCCACGGTGTCGTGCGCGCCGGTGTAGCTGGACATGTTGAGCCATGAGTAGCCGAGGCCGCGCGCGACATCGCTCATCGCCTGCTGGGTGTATTCGGCTGGTTCGCCGCCGAGGCGTTGCCACGCGGGGGTGTCAACGATGTCGCGGACGGGGGTGATGTGCGCGGATCCCGCCAGCCAGCGTCCGGGGGTGAGGCCGCGCGTGGTGGCGAAGGGGAATTGCGCCGTCTCGTCGGCCACGACGAAGGTGTTGGCGCAGCCGGCCCATTTGATCCAGCCGGGGCGGCGCAGCAGCAGCACGCCGTCGGCCTCGTAATGATAGACCTCGCCGCGCGTGTCCTCGTGTCCGTGATGATGGGTTTCCGTGCGGTCCATCACATAAAATCCGGCGTAAGGGCGGGCGGGGGCGGCGGGGTTGGAGAGGAGGAGGCGGTCGGGCACGGGGTGGCTGGTGGCGGCGAAGAGCGGCTGGATTTCCGCAAGCGGGCGCGCGGCGGCGGCGAAGGGAAGCGGCGGGACGCCGCTGCCACTTCGGGTGGCGGCGAGTTTCGCGGTGGCGCGGGCGACGAGGCGGGCGAGGCGGGGGCGTTCCTTGTGCGCGGCGGGGGTGGCGGCGAGGGCGCGTTGGGCGGCGCCGAGGAGGGATACGTCGCCGGTGATCTCGGCGGCGAGGGCGAGGCCTTCGACGTAGGACTCGGGGCCGGCGCCGGCGCCGGGGTCGCCGGGCGCCCAGGCGAGGCCGCTGGCGCTGACGTGGTCGCGCAGGCGCGCATACATGGCGCGGGCGACGGGGCCGCGGAGGTCGTTTTCGCGCCCGAGGGCGAGGCCGAGTTCGAGGAGAGGAGGGAACCATGCGGCGACGTAGCCAGGCTCGTAGGCGTCGCCGAGCGAGAGCCAGTCGTCGAAGACGGCGCTGGCATAGGCGCGCCAAGTGGCGGCGGCGGGGGCGTCCGGAAACAGTTTCGCCGCGTAGAGGGCGCCGAGCGCGAAATGGAAGGAGCGGTTGTTGGGCGCGCGTTCGCGGGGGCGGACGTTTTCGACGGCGACGGGACGGAGCGCGGCCTTTACGTCGGCGGGGAGCGCGGCGCGGGCGTCGAGCGCGGCGGCGGCGGCGAAGCCGAAGCGCCAGACGAAGAAGTCGTGGCGGGCGAGAGCGCGGGGATTGCGCCGGGCGTGCGGGTTGAAGGTGTTGCTGTCCGCGACATCCGGGGCGGGCGCGTCGCGGTATTCCCGCGCCAAGATGCGCAGGCGGGTGACGGCCTCGGCGGTTTTTTCCGGCGTGTGCTCATCGGCGGCGAGGGCGGCGTTTTCGAGGAAGAAGCGGAGCTGCGTCTTTTTGTATTCGGCTTCGAGAGCCGGTTCGTTCGCCGCGCGCGCGGCGTGAGGCAAGAGGGACAGCGCGGCGACGGCCAGCAGGAGCCGGGACAGCAGGAGTGAAGACAGCAGGAGCCGGGGAGGGATGTTTGTTTTTATCGACATGCGAGGAAGAGGGATTTCAGGTTGGCTGGTTTTCGTGGGAGTGTTTTATCAAGGAGAACTTCAAAAATACATTGTTAACCGCGAGCGGACGCGAATGGACACGAGGCCAGAGAGATGGAGCAAGTGTGTGATTATTTTAAAGGTTCGTTTTTATT
>JAIRTK010000552.1 GCA_031254955.1 Opitutaceae bacterium | reverse complement strand
TTGGCGGTGATGACGCCGTAGTTGATCGTGCCGAGCCAGCCGGACATGATGATGCCGACGCTGCCGGCGTGATACAGGCCGGGGAGGTTTTCACTGAGTTGCATCGAGACGGGCAGGCCTTCGAATTTCGTGCCGAAGGAGGCGCCTTGGGCGTGGCGGGTGTAGCGTTCGATGGTGCGGGGGGTGGCGGCTTCCCGCCAGTCGATTTTTTCCCGCACGCCGGGGATGAGGTTTTCAAGCGCGGTGATCGCTTCTTCGATGAGGCGTGTTTTGTGCCGTCGGTAGGTGGCGGCGTCCATGTTTGCCCAGTCGGTGTAGCGGCTGTTGAGCGAGGCGACGATGGCGTGGCGGGCGGCGCCGGGGCGCGTGTCGGGGTAATAGATGGAGTAGGTGCGGCTTGTGGTGTGGAGGTCGTTGAGTTCGGCGGTGCTGTAGGCGGGCGCGGCGGAGGTGAAGATGAGGTCGCCGACGCGGGGGAGGGTCTCGCCTTGGCGGATGCCGAGGTAAACTTGGCAGGAGCTGGTGTTGAGGCGCATGGCGCGGGCTTGCTCGATGTAGGGGGGGGGGAAGTGTTCCGCGCCGGCGAGGCGGAAGATGGTGTTGTGGATGCCGGCGTTGGAGAGGATGGCTTTGGCGCGGATGAGGCGGCGTCCGGCGGCGGTGATGATGCCGCAGGCGGTTTTGCGGCCGGCGCGGGTTTCGATGTGGATGCGTTCGACGAGGGCGCGTTTGCGCAGTTCGACGCCGTTGCGGCGTAGTTCATCGGTCATTTTGTCGATGAGTTGGTCGGAGCCGCCGCGGAAGGTGTAGACGCCCGCGCCCATGAAGTTGGAGAACACGATGCCGTAGGTGATGGCGGGGTCTTCGGGGGTGGAGCCGTTGGCGTAGGTGATCGGTTCCATGAGCAGGCGGTGGGCGTCGGGGCGGCGGGGGAAGTAGCGTTCGAACATCGCGCCGGTGGTTTCGGGGTTGTGGTCGTAGTAGTTCATCGCGCGGAGGTGTTCGTAGAAGGTTTCGACTTGGGCGCGCGGGAGTCGGAATTGTTCGACGAGCACGCGGGTGTAGTCTTCGCGGGTGAAGGTGGTGCGCACGTCCATCTGGGGGTTGATGAAGCGGATGTCTTTGAGTTGCACGATGGAGTCGGCGATGTCTTGGGTCCAGTAGCGGCGGCAGGATTTGATCATGCCGGCGGGGAAGCCGTGCAGGGAGATGTCGAAGGTGTGTCCGCCTTTGCGTGTGAACCAGGTGGCGAGGCCGCCGTAGCGGGTGTGGTGTTCGAGCAGGAGGACGCGGTGGCCTGCTTTGGCGAGGGTGTTGGCGGCGGTGAGGCCGCCGAGTCCGCTGCCGATGACGATGATGTCGTATTCGTCGGCGACGCCTTTTAGCCAGTCGTAGGTCATGGTGCGGGGGTGGAGGAGGGTGGGCGGGCGGGCGTGGCGTGGCGGGGTTTATTTCTTTTTGTAAACGGTGGCGGGGTCGAAGAGGCGTTCGGCGGTGTATTCGAGTTTGAAGGCGGGGTCGTCGAGGTCGGCGAGGCGGCGGTAGAAGCAGCTTTTGTAGCCGTTGTGGCAGGAGGCGTTGGCGGAGCCGGTTTGCTCGACTTTGATGAGGATTACGTCTTGGTCGCAATCGGTGTGGAGCGATTTGACCCATTGCACGTTGCCGGACTCTTCGCCTTTCATCCAGAGTTTGTTGCGGGAGCGGCTCCAGTAGGTGGCTTTTTTGCTTTTGAGGGTCATGGCCAGGGATTCGGCGTTCATGAAGGCGAACATGAGCACTTCGCCGGTGGCGGCGTCTTGCGTGATGCAGGGGAGGAGTCCGTCGGCGCCGAATTTGGGTTGGAGCGTGGTGCCGAGTTCGATTTCTTGATGGGTGGTGCGGGCGGGGAATGGCATTTTTTTGGTTTTAGTTGAAGTTTGAGTTGATGTTTGAGTTGAAGTTGAAAACCGGGGAATGGGGCGATGGCAAGGGGGGGCTGCGCGGGGCGCGAAACGCGGGTGGCCGCGCAGTCTACGCATGTCGTGAGAGGTCGCGCAGGTAGTCGTAGCTGTAGATGCCGGTGCGGTGTCCGTCGCTGAAGTCGAAGCGCAGGGCGTAGTTGCCGACGGGTTCCCATGCGGTGACGCGCACGTCGGGGTAGTCGGTGCGGGTGGAGCCGCCGTGGAGGTTGCCGAAAAGGTCGCGTTCGCCGCGTTGGTCGGCGCTGGGTGAGGCGGCGCGGAGCCGCGCGGCGGGGATATACGACTCGGCGCCGTCGTCCCACGCGATGGCGAGTTCGTTGCCGATGAGTTGGATGTTTTGCGGAGTGTTCAAGAGCCGGGCATTTGAAGGGCGATTGGGGGGAAGAGTGAAGCTGGATTTCCATCTGTCCGAAAATAAAAAAGATTTCCCCGCGCCGCCGCGCCGCCTAAACCTGATGCTTTCCGATTCGCAAACACATGAAAAAAGACGCCATCCTGTCCAAAATCAAAACCGAGAAAGTCGTCGCCCTCATCCGCGCCGACAGCCCCGACGGGCTTCTCGATTGCGCCAAGGCCCTCGCCGCCGGCGGCCTCACCAGCATCGAGCTTACCATGACCACGCCCGGCGCCATCCGAATGCTCGAAAAAGCCACCGCCGAGCTGCCCGATTTTCTCTTCGGCCTCGGCACCGTGCTCGACACCGAGACCGCCCGCGCGGGCATCCTCGCCGGGGCGAAGTTCATCGTCACGCCCGCCACCCGCCCCGCCGTCAACGAACTTTGCCGGCGCTACAGCATCCCTGTTTTTTGCGGCGCGTTCACGCCCACCGAGATCCTCACCGCTTGGGAATCCGGCGCCGATGCCGTGAAGATTTTCCCCGCCGAGTTTTTCGGCCCCGGCTACATCAAGTCGGTCAAGGCCCCCTTTCCGCAAATCGACTTCGTGCCCACCGGCGGCGTCAATGAAAACAATGTCGCCGACTTCCTCAAGGCCGGCGCCGCCGCCACCGCCGCCGGCAGTTCGCTCGTGCAAGCCAAGGCGCTCAAGGACAAAGACTGGGCCGCCGTCACCGCCAAGGCCAAGGCGTTCGCCGACGCCGTGGCCGCGTTCAAGTAAGCGGCGCCAACTAAACCGCCACAAAATAAGCCGCCACCAACTAAACCGCTGCCAACTAAACCTCCACCAACTAAACCGCCGCCAACCCCAAGCATCCGACAAGCCGGTGCCTTCCCCCGCACCGGCTTTTTCGTGCGCGCCCACGGAATACACGGAACCCACGGAACCCACGGAACCCACGAAATACATGAGAAAAACCGCGGATTATTATCTGAAGTTACGCGGCGCGGCGAATTTCGCCGCGCCCGCCCCTGCGTCAGGCCGCGAATGGCCGCGGATAGCCTGTGCGGTCTCCCGCGCGCTCGCGGCCTGACGCGAAGGCAGGCGCCGCGAAACCTTGGGCGCCTCGCGCCACTTTGCGGCTATTTTAATGGTTTCCTTCCCGGCATTTTCGGCCTCTCTTTTCAACTCCTTCATCTCCCGTTCTTCCGCGCCATGCACTTCGACCTCGACCAGCGCACCGCCAGCCTGAGTGTCGGCGAATTTGCCGATTTCACACTCGGCCCGCGCGACGCCCTCGGCGGCCCCGCCGGCCTCTGGCGCGCGCAACTCGGCACGCACTGGCACCACCAGCTTCGCGACCGCGCCGCCACCGACCACCCCGGCGCGCGCTTCGAAGTGCCCGTCACCGGAAAAATCGTTCACCGCGGCTGGACGCTCGCCCTCACCGGACGCATCGACCAAATCCTCCCGCCGCGCGACGACCGCGACCACGCCGCCACGCTGCGCGAAATCAAAACCGTCACCCGCGCGCTCCCCGCCGACGAGTCCGAACTCCGCGCCGACTACCCCGCCTATTTCATCCAAATCGCCGCCTACGTGGCATTGCTGCGCACGGCGGCACCAACGATTGCTCCCGCCGCCACCACCGCCACCACCGCCGCCGCCGCCGCCGCCACCACCACCACCGCCGCCGCCGCCGACGACGCCGACGACGACGCCGCCGCCACCGCCACCGCCGCGCCGCTGCATCCTTCATCATCAATTACACACACCTCACCAACCGGCGCGCCCCCCGTGCGCGGCGAACTGCACTTCGTCGAAGTCGCCAGCGGACTCGCGCAGACAGTCCCGCTCGCCCCCGCCGACCACAACCGCTTCCGCGCCCAACTCGAACGCGTCACCGAATTCCTCAACCTCCGCCACCGCGCCCGCGAACGCCTCCGCCACCTCCGCTTCCGCCCGCCCTTTCCCGCCCTCCGCCCCGGCCAGGAAACCACGCAAGCCGACCTCGCCGCCGCGCTCGCCACGCACCCCATCGTGTTATTCGAAGCCCCGACCGGCTTCGGCAAAACCGGCGCGCTACTCCAACTCGCGCTCGGCCAACTCCGCGCCGGACGCTTCGACCGCGTCCTCTACCTCACCAGCAAAGCCACCGGCCAACTCCAAGTCATGCGCACCCTCCGCGCCATGACAACACCCCCG
>JAIRTK010000550.1 GCA_031254955.1 Opitutaceae bacterium | reverse complement strand
CATGTTCATTGGGAAAGGGTATAAGGAAGCCGTTAAAGGTAGGGCGAGGCGTCCCGCCGAGCCGTGGGAACCGCTCGCGGCACGGCGGGAAGCCACGCCCAACCCGAAGGGAGATTTTTGACTGCAAAGGGTAGGACGCGCCGCGTAACTCCAGCGAATCAAAGATGATTGGCGTGAAACCGGGCGGGAATCCGTGCGCCTCCATGCGTTCCGCTCCGTGCGCTCCGCTCCGTAGCCAAGCTCCACGGCTCCGTTCCGTGGCCGCGCTTCGTGAACTCCGCGGCTGTTTTTTCGCTTGTTTTCAACCATCGAAAACAACGGCGAACCGTTTTTCAGGACGGCCATCTTTACTGTCAATGCGCGGGCGAAGTGACAGGGCGCGCCGCGCCGCCGGAATATCGGCGCATGATGCCATCTTTTTTGCGAAACGCCCCGGCTCGCGGCAGAATCCGTTGTTTCCTGGGCTGCGTTCTGGCCTGCGCCCTCCCGGCGTTTTTTTCGTTTGCGCACGCGCGCGAGACGTTCGATTTCGACTGGCGCTTCGCGAGGGGCGACCCTCCCGGCGCGGCGCAGACGGCGTTTGACGACGGCGCGTGGCGCGCGGTCTCGCTGCCGCACGACTGGAGCATCGAGGGGCCGTATGGCGAGGACGAGCCGGCGGGCGGGCCGGGCGGCTATTTGCCGACAGGCACGGGCTGGTATCGAAAAACGTTTCGCCTGCCCGAAAGCGCGAAGGGCAAGAAAATCACCGTGCAGTTCGACGGCATCTACATGAACGCGACCGTGTGGCTCAACGGACGCGAACTCGGCACGCAGCCCTATGGCTACACGGCGTTTGAACACGACCTCACGCCGCACCTGGTCTTCGGCGGACGCGAAAACACCATCGCGGTGCGCGTCGATAATTCGCGCCAGCCCAACAGCCGCTGGTATTCCGGCTCGGGGATATACCGGCATGTCTGGCTGCGCGTGACGGAGCCGCTGCACATCCCGACCTGGGGCGTGTGCGTGACGACGCCGGAAATCTCCGGCGAGCGCGCCCTCGTGCGCGCTCGCGTGAGCGTCCGCAATGACGGCGGCGCGCCGCGCGCCGCGCGCGTCTCCCTGGCGGTGCTCGACGCCTCGGGCGCGACGGTCGCGGAAGGCGCCGCCGGGGACGCGGCGGAAATCGCGGCGGGCGGCGCGCGGGAATTTTCGGGCGAGGTGACGCTGCCGCGCCCGCTGCGCTGGTCGCCGGAGACGCCGCATCTTTACCGGTTGCGCGCCACGGTGTCGGCGGCGGAGGGACGCTCGCCGGGCGGAAGCGGTGATGATTTTTTGGATACGACCTTCGGCGTGCGTTCCATCGAGTTCGACGCCGCCCGCGGGTTCATCTTGAACGGCCAAAAAACAATCATGCGCGGCATGTGCCTGCACCATGACGGCGGCGCGGTGGGCGCGGCGGTGCCGGACGCGGTGCTGCGCAGACGCCTGCTTTTGCTAAAGGAAATGGGCTGCAACGCCGTCCGCGCGAGCCACAACCCGATGGCCCCGGAATTCTACGACCTGTGCGACGAACTCGGCCTGCTCGTGATGGACGAAATCTTTGACGAGTGGACGGGGCGCAAGCCGCAGATCCAGTTTGGCTACTCCGATTTCTACCAAGAATGGCACGAGCGCGACCTCGTCGCGTTTGTCCGGCGCAACCGGAACCATCCCGGCATCGTGATCTGGAGCGCGGGCAACGAAATCGGCGAGCAAGGCTCGGCGAAAGGCGCGGACGTGCTGCGCCCGCTGGTGGAGCTGTTCCACCGCGAAGACCCGACGCGCCCCGTGACGGCGGCGCTCGACCGCGCCTACACCGAGCGCGGGCACGCGCCGGCGGCGTTCACCGACCTGCTCGATGTCGTGGGCTACAACTACGTCGATCGCTGGGGAACGCGGCGCGAGACCCACTACGCGGACGACCGCGCGCTGTTCCCCCGACGCCAATTCATCGGCACCGAAAACACGAGCGCGCGCGGCGAGCGCGGACACTATCCATTCGGCCCGCTCCTGTTCGACTCCGCGCGGCGCGGCGACGCGTCCGCGGCGAACCCGCCGCAAGGCGCGTTGTATCCGGCGGCGACGCTGCGCGCGCAGGCCTTGTGGAAATTCGTCGCGACGCACGACTACGTGGCGGGCGATTTTGCCTGGACAGGCTTCGACTACCTCGGCGAATCGCGCTGGCCGCGCAAGCAAAGCACCTCGGGCGCGCTCGACACATGCGGCTTCAAAAAAGACGCGTTCTATTTTTATCAAAGCATCTGGACGACGAAACCGATGATCCACCTGCTGCCGCATTGGAACTGGCCGGGACGCGAAGGGCGGATCATCCCGGTGCTCGCGTTTACGAACGGGCGTTTCGCCGAGCTTTTTCTCAACGGACGCAGTCTCGGCGTGAAAGCGAAGGAGTTTCCGCGCCAAGGCTCGTCGGGCGGCTGGAATGCCTACGCCCGCCCGGTCGTGCAATCCATGACGACCGACCTGCATTTTGCGTGGGACGTGCCGTATGAGCCGGGCGAATTGCGCGCGGTCGTCTATGACGACGCCGGCGCGATCATCGCCGAGGACCGCGTGCGCACCGCCGGCGCGCCGGCGGCGCTGGAGTTGCGTGTTGACCGCCCCGAAATCGCCGCGGACGCGCGCGACGTGGCGCACATCACGGTGCGCGCCCTCGACGCAAACGGCGTTTTTGTCCCGCTGGCTGATGATGAAGTCCTCTTCGAGATTTCCGGGCCGGGCAAATTAATCGGCGTGGACAACGGCGACCCGGCGAGTCACGCGAGCTATCAAGGCCGCGCGCGCGCGCTTCACGCCGGCATGGCGCTGGCGCTGGTGCAGTCGGAAACGACACCGGGCACGGTGAAAATTGCCGCCCGATCGAAAACCATGGGCGACGCCTCGGTGGAAGTCGTCACGAGGGCCAAGTAGCGCGGGGCTTGGGCGCGGGTTTCGCACTCCGCGCCCGCGATGCAGACGCCGCGTGCCGTCCCCGCCATTCAAAACAAAGACGCCCCCGTCAACTTCCCC
The DNA here is from genome assembly GCA_031254955.1 of Opitutaceae bacterium. Taxonomy (GTDB): domain Bacteria; phylum Verrucomicrobiota; class Verrucomicrobiia; order Opitutales; family Opitutaceae; genus Termitidicoccus. The sequence continues at coordinate 1,432 of JAIRTK010000550.1, read as the reverse complement.
GCTCTTGTCGATAGCAGTCGCGGAAGCTTTTTACCCCCCACGGTAGACCAACTCTTTCCATCCCTCCTCTGCCAACCAAGGCCGGGACTTATCCCTGATTCAAACCTCACATTTTTGAAGGACCGGGAAGAGGGAGTTAACCACGGAGAATACGGAAAACACGAAGGTCTCGGAGAACACGGAGGCTAGGGGGAGGAGGCCGGGAGGAGGAACGGGCTGATGGGCGGATCTGTTTTATATTTATTTCTTATTTTATTTTTATTTCCTCTTTATATTCATCTTTCTCTTTATCTTTATCCACCGACGACGCCGATTGGAGGAGAAAAATAAAAAATAAAAAACTGAGACCACGCGGATTTTGTTTCCGAATGGGGGTAGGGAGGCCTCTCCGAGGCCTCCGCCGAGCGGGGCGAGCGGTTTGAATTTCATGGGAAAAACGGGGCGTGGTAACGGAGGCCTCGGAGAGGCCTCCCTACCAGGGGGTGGATTGCGTTGGGTGGTTTACAATACCTCCGTCCGCGCAACCTCAGCCGGTAAAAAAGAAGAAAGAGAGGGCGCCTGAGTTTCAAACGCGCCCCGACGCAGGATAATCTGGCCGGGCAATGCGCGCGGCGCGGGTGGGATGCCGGCATTTGCCGGTCTCCAAAATCGAGACCGGCGTGCGCGTCGGCGTCGCTTGGAGGCGCAAGTTGCTTTGCGAGGCGCTCGGAGTGTTTTCGGATGCGTTTTGCCGGGGGCACCGTTCGCCGCCGAAGCGGTTGCTCAAAAGGGGGCGCTGATTGGCGCCCGGTCGCGGGGGCGGGAAACCGGGGCGCTTTGGCTGCGCTGGTTTTCGAGGCTTGGCGGGCGAGGGCACCGGCGCGGTTGTTTTTCCGTGTCTTTCGCGGGCAATCTGCTGAACTTTCCGCCAGATTTTTCACCTGATGCCGACTGTTCCCGACCTCGATTTTCGCAACACAAACGCCCTCTGGTGCTCCGTGCTCGCCGAGACGTTGCATCGTTGCGGCGTGCGGCACGCGGTGGTGTCGCCCGGCTCGCGCTCGACGCCGCTCACGTTTGCCTTCGCGCGGCACGGGGGCATCGAGGCCGTGCCCGTGCTCGACGAACGCTCGGCGGGATTCTTCGCGCTCGGGCTTGCCAAACAACACGCCCGCCCCGTCGCGCTCGTCTGCACCTCGGGCACGGCGGCGGCGAATTATTTCCCGGCGGTCATCGAGGCGCGCGAGAGCGGCGCGCCGCTTGTCGTCATCACCGCCGACCGTCCGCCCGAGCTGCGCGAATGCGCCTCCGGCCAGACCATCGACCAGCAAAAGCTCTACGGCGCGCACGTGGTGTGGCATCACGAGCTTGCCACGCCGGAGGCCGCGCTCGAACGCCTCCGCTACCTGCGCCAGACGGTCGCCCATGCCTGCGAACGCGCCCTCTATCCCGA
>JAIRTK010000523.1 GCA_031254955.1 Opitutaceae bacterium | reverse complement strand
CTTCTTATAAAACGCCGCGGTGGGCTGGCGGGCGCCTTTGCCGAGGCGTTTGACGCATTCCCAGCCGGCGGGCGCGGTGAGGGTGAGTTCGCCGGGCAGCTCGAAGAGAATCACGGGGTCGGGGTGCGGCGCGAGGAGCGCGGCCAGCTTCGCGAAGATGCGCGGGGCAAACTCCGGGATGATTTCGTAGGGCGGGTCGATAAAAATCAGGTCGGGCGGCGGCGCGCCGGGCGCGGGTGTCCAAGTGAGCGCGTCGGTTTGCGCGATGGCGAGGCGGGCGGCGATGGCGTGAGGGGCGGTGTCGCGGGCAGGAATGCCCGCGCTCCCGGAAGAGCCGGCGGCGGCGCTTTGGGCGACGGCGGCGATGTTGCGCCGCAGGCAGGCGGCGGCCTTCGCGTTTTTTTCCACAAACACGCCGCCCGCCGCGCCACGGCTCACGGCTTCGAGGCCGTAGGCGCCGCTGCCCGCGCAAAGGTCAAGAAACCATGCGCCGGGCACGCGCGACGCGATGCTCGAAAAAACCGCCTGGCGCATCCCGTCCGTCGCCGGGCGCACCGCGTCTCCTTTGGGAACCGCGAGCGGTATGCCGCGGGCATTGCCTCCGGTGATGCGCATGATTCGTTGGGCGGTTTTGTCGCGGTTCAGGTTCAGGGTTTGGTTTTATTTAACCACGGAGGCATGGAGAGTATGGAGTTCGGAGTATGGAGTTTGGAGCATGAAGTTTGGAGGGAGTTTAATAAGATTTTTCTCATGGCCCCGCGTTTTTCTCCGTGGTTAAATTAATGGTTCGTTTTTGTTTAACCACGGAGACGCGGAGGACACGGAGTTCGGAAGGAGTTTTTTTATTAAAATCTCTTTCATGGCTCCGTGCTCTCCGTGTCTCCGTGGTTAAATTAATGGTTTGTTTTTGTTTAACCACGGAGACACGGAAGGGCGTGAAACACGGAAAAAGAAGGAGCCTGGGAAAAAGAAGTCAGAATTCAGAATTCAGAAGTCAGTAGGGGGCCTGCGGCCCCGGCAGCGCGGCGCTCCGCGCCGCCTTCCGACTACTGACTACTGACTACTGACTGTTTTTCGTTTTTTCATCCCTTCGTGCTTTCGTGATTTATTTGGCGATGGGTTCAGGAGAGGACGCTTTCGAGCAGGTAGATGAAGTCCGGGCCGGTGAGTTTTTCGTCGGTGTGGTGGACGCTGCGATGCACGTCGGCTTTGATGTTTTCCTCGCGGTAGCTTTCCACGTAGGAGCCGGCGGCGTCGCCGCCGCTTTCCTCCGTCCACAGGAAGGTGCGGGCGGCGTTGGGTTCCTCCAAGTCCTGGCTGTCGGTGCTCACCGAGAGCACCACGTCGGAACCCCACAGGTAGCCGATGTTGAGCGCCTGGCCCTCGGCGGCGGTGTTGGTCTTGCCGCCGGCGATGAGCACGCGAGGAATCTCGAAGGCGGTTTGAAGCATCTGCTCCGTGATCGGGCCGTTGTAGGTGGGGAACAGCGCGCGGATTTTCGGATGCAGCGTGAGCTTGTCGGCGACCATGCGGGAGAGCGTGAGGGTGTTGGGCGTCAACCCGCTTTCGAGGTCGATGACGCGGCGCGCGGCCTTCACGTCGGCGAGCGGGTCGGACTCGGCGTAAACATCCCATTTCTTCACGGGCGCGGCGCGATGGGTGACGGACGGGCCGGTGATGAGATCGTGCACGCGGATTTCGTGATTGATGAGGATGATGTTCGCGTTGCGTTTGACCGCGACGCGGTCGGCGTCGATTTGCTTCGCGTATTTTTTTCGCGTCTCGTCGGCGACGGGGCTTTCGTGACCGTAGTTCTTGGTCGCGTATTTGTCGTCGCTGAACTTGAAGGTCGAGCGCTGGAAGGGCGTCGCCGGCGCGCGCTGGCGCAGCGTCGGGATGTTGAGGAGGTTTTCGCGGTCGAAGACCGGATAGGAGGCGCTTTGCTCCGCGGTGCGGAAGATCGGCGCAAGCTTGAGGCCGATGAAGGCATCAGGCTCTTGAAAGTAGGTGTTGAACAGGGAGGTCAGCACCGGGTTGAAGACGGCATCGGTTTTCATATTTGTTCTATGTTTAATGAACGTGAGGGAGGGCGGTTTTCGGTTTGTTATTCGGGCGTTTCGAGGGTTTCCACGGAGGGGATGATCTCGATCACGTCGCCGGCGGCGCCGGCGGAGTCGGGGGCGAGCTTGAAGCCGAGGCTGCGTCCGGGCGCGGAGGCCACGGCCACGCGGGCGCTGGCGGCGACGCCGGCGACGCGGCTGCCGGGGGCGATGGCGACGCCCTGGATGACGCGCACGGTGCCGCCGGCGTTGAGCAGGCGGATTTCGAGCGCGGTGGATTCCGGATCGAGCCGGCTGACGTAGACGCCGATGGCCGGCGCCGTGCCGTCGAAGAGCACGGCCTTGCCGTGCGCGTCGAGGGAGACGAGGAGATCCTCTTTGCCGCGGAGGGCGCCGGCGACGGCTTCCTCCAGCGTGATGGTCGGCCCGTTCTGGGCGGTGATTTTCTGGGACATGATGTGTGGTGGTGGTGTGGTGG
>JAIRTK010000147.1 GCA_031254955.1 Opitutaceae bacterium | reverse complement strand
GCGCTGGCCGACACCGTGGAGCGGGCCGACGAGGTGCTGCGCCTGCTGCGCGCGCTGATGGAGATTTCCGAGGCGGAGGCGGGCATGTTGAAACTCGACCGCGAGCCGTGCGACCTCGGGGCGCTGGCGGGTGCGGCGGCGGAGCTTTATTCGGACGTGGCGGCGGAAAGGCAAATCGCCCTCACGGTCGTCCCGGCGCCGGCGCCGGTGATGGTATCCGGCGACCCGATACGCCTGCGCCAAGTGGCGGCGAACTTGATCGACAACGCGCTCAAATACACGCCGTCCGGCGGACGCGTGACAGTGAGCGCGAGCCGGACCGCCGCCCGCACTGGCACCACCGCCCGCACTGGCACCGCCGCCCGCACCGGCACCACCGCCGCCATCGGCACCACCGCCCGTAGCGTCGCCCGCACCATCGCCGGCAGCGGCACCACCGCCGGCACTGCCGCTGGCACCGGCACCGGAGCGAACGGCACCGGAGCGGACGGCGGCTCGCGCGCATTGCTGACCGTGAGCGACAACGGCCCCGGCGTGCCGGAGGCGGAGCAGGCGCGGATTTGGGAGCGGCTTTACCGCATCGACCAGAGCCGTCCGCAAAGCGGGCTGGGGTTGGGTTTGAGCCTGGTGCGCGCCATCGTCGAGGCGCACGGCGGTGCGGCGCGCGTGCGCAACGCACCCGGCGGCGGCGCGGTGTTCGAGGTGGAATTGCCGCTGGAGTGACAGCCGCCAAGCCGTCCGTTTCGACACAGAAAAAACGCCTGTCCTTCCTTTGTTGACCAAGGTGAACGCGAAGCCGGGCGCACCATATAGCACGGGCGACTCGCGAGGCATGGGCGGTTCGTGTGGCACGAGCGTCTCCGCCCGTGGGATAGTGCATGTCCCCGCCCGTGAGATTGCGAAGCACGGGCGACTCACCCGCGCGACGGTGCTCCGCGCCGCCCTCCCCCTCCTCCCCACCACCCCAAGCACACGAGCGAGGACGCCCATGCCAAGCAACCCCCGCAAGCCGCGCCGTGTAGCCTTTGTTAACAACTGAAATTACGCGGATTTCGTTTCCGAAGGAAGGTAGGGAGGCCTCTCCGAGGACTCCGCAACCACGCTTCGATTTACCCATGAAATTCAAATCGCCTTCTCCACCCGGCGGAGGCCTCGGAGAGACCTCCCTACTGGCGCTCCCGCGTCAGACCCCTTGCGTCGGCGACACACTAAACCGAAAAGGCTCTAAGGGCGAGATGCCACCGTCTCACAATCTCGCACGAAAGCCTCTATAAAGTCCCTGTCATACCATTCCCGAACAAAATTTATATTTATGGCAGGACGAGGTGTTCCCGCTGATCCGCGGCTTGATAAGTCTATAAATGATCGGGAAATGCCATAGGACTATAAAGCAAAACGAAATGAATCCCAAAAGTATTTATGCGGCTACAGACGCCTTGAATTCGCCAAAAAAGACAGGTCGTGAGATTGCGAGACAGGTTCCCCGGTCAGGTCACATCCCCGCGTCAGGCAGCGAGTCCCAAATCCGGCTCGACGCCACCCTCACCAGCACCTACGCTGGCCTCGACGCCGCCTATCTCCACCTTGGCGGTCTCTACGCCGACGCCACCCTCAAACTCGCCCGCATCGACAACACCCTGCGCGCCCTCGCGACGCCACCTGTTACGCCGCCGACTACAAAACCCCCAACCCCGGCGCCAGTATCGAAACTGGCATCCGCTGTCCCTGCGAAACGACTGGTATATCGCCTCCCAAGCCCAATTCGCCTACCTGGGCATCCTCGTCAAAACTACATCACCATCGTGCCGTCCCCGCCGCCACGCCGCCCGGCATCGCCGGCCCGCCAGAGGGTTTCGCTGGCCGCCCCGTAAGTCTCCGGGCATCCAGTGACCGTGTCCGGCTGGCCGGATGTCCAGGCGGCTCGCCGGTTCGGTTGCGCCCGGCAGTTCGTGCAAGTCCGTCCACGCAATCAGGCCACTCAAATCAGGCCGCACAAATCATCCAGCCACGCAATCCGGTCATCGCAATCCAACCACGCGTTCCGGCCATGCACTCCGTCTGCGCAAATCAGCGGCCTTGTAATCTGCCGCGGGCTTGCCGAGAGTGCGCATTTTTCGCATTTTTTGCGCTTTCCTCATTTTCTGCTTCTGCCGCACTTTCTGCTTCTGCCGCATTTTTCACACTTGTCGCACTTTCGCGCCTGCCGCGCTCTTCGCATTTTTCACGCTTTCCGCGCTTTCGTGCCTGCCGCATTTTTCGCCTCCCATGCCAGATCCTTCACCGACATCCATTGAGCCATCCATTGCGACATCCATTGCACCGCTCATCGTGCCATCCATCGCACCGCTCATCATGTCGGGCCTGTGCTGCCTCGTCGGCGCCTTCCTGCTTTGGCACTGGCAGCTCGGCCCGGCGGCGCGCGCGCCGCAATCACCGGCGTGGCGGTGCCGGCTGGCCCGGTGGTTTCTGCCGGTGAGGTTTTTTTGGCTCTCGTGCGGCGCGGTGCTTTTTATAGGCCTCATTGTCCAAGGCCTGCTGGGCCGGATCATCGTCACGTTGAACAAGAACTTTTCGTTCAGCTCCGACATCGGGCTGCTCATGGAGGATGCGGTTTTCAGGCTCGGCATCCTGTTCGGATTTTTCCTGATCGGGCGGTTGCTTCAGGTGGCCGCGAGGCTGCCGGGGTTCGGAATCCCGCGCGGCTTGGCGCAGCCGACGCCGCCACTATCCACGGCAAAGGCGGTACTGGTCGGGGCGGGCGTGTTTTGCGTCAGCGTGCTGCTGCTCTTTCCGATTTCCATGGCTTGGCGCTGGCTGTTGGCGCGTTTCGGTTTTGAAATCCCGCTCCAAGGCCTGGTGGAGATTTTCCGGACCGTGGGTTCGCCGAATGAGCTTGGGTTCCTCCTTTTTCTGGCTGGCGTGCTCGTGCCCATTTCGGAGGAACTGGTGTTTCGCGGCGCGCTGTTTCGCTACCTCCACACCCGCGTCCCCGCGTGGTTTGCGCTGCTGGTGCCGGGCGTGGTGTTTGCGTTGCTGCATCGAAACCTCGCCAGCTTCCTGCCGTTGCTCGTGTTGAGCGTTGTGTTCAGCATCGCCTACCAGCGCACCGGCAACATCGTCACGACCATCGTCGCGCACAGCCTGTTCAACCTGCACTCGGTCGCGCTGCTTTTCCTCGTTCCGCCGCCCGGCGCCTGACGCGAAAGTTTTTCGGGACCGCCCGCGCCCGCCTCGCAAACACGTCAGACCTCCCGCTCCATTCGGAACAACGCAAAACTTCTCCGCCGCATGTCCCCCTTCGACCCAAGCCACCCCGGCAAAACGCTTGCCGCCCTCGGCGAGGAACGCCTCATCGCCGCGATCCGCCGCTGGCTCGGCGACGCCACGCCGCCCGCGCCCGCCGGCATCGGCGACGATTGCGCGGTCATCCCCGCCTCCCCGCGCCCGCAAGTCGTGACCGTGGACCCCGTCATCCACGGCCTCCACTTCGACGACTCCGTGCCGCCCCGCGCCGTCGGCGCCAAACTCCTCAAACGCAACCTCAGCGACCTCGCCTCGATGGGCGCGACCCCCCGCGCCGCGCTCGTCGCGCTCACGCTGCCGCCCCGCACGCGCATCCGCTGGCTGGAACACTTCTATCGCGGTCTCGCCGCCTGCGCCCGCGCCCACAAACTCCACATCATCGGCGGCGACATCGCCCAAGCCGACCACACACTCGCGGCCAGCCTCACCCTGCTCGGACAACCCCCAGCCGGCGCGCGCCTGCTCACCCGCGCCGGCGCGCGCCCCGGCGACTGGATTTACGTCACCGGCACGCTCGGCGGCAGCCTGTCGGGCAAACACTGGCGCTTCACGCCGCGCCTGCCCGAAGGCGCCTGGCTCGCCGCGCAACCCGAAGTGCGCTGCATGACCGACATCAGCGACGGCATCGCCAAGGACCTGCGCCCGCTCGCCCCGCCCGGCGCCCGCCCGGCGCTGGACGCCGGCGCCATCCCCCTGAGCGCCGCCGCGCGCCGCGCCGCCGCGCGCGACGGACGCGCGCCGCTCGACCACGCCCTCACCGACGGCGAAGACTACGAACTCGCGTTTGCCCTCGCGCGCCGCGCCGACCGCGACGCCTTCGCCCGCCGCTGGAAAAAACGCTTCCCCCGCCTCCCGCTGACCTGCATCGGCTGCTTTGTTCCAACCCAAAAAAACCTCCCCGCCGGCGCCATCGACCTGACCCGCCATCACGGCTACGAACACCTCCGCGCGACAAAATCCGAACCATAACCCACCACCCCATGACCGCGACCGCGGACACTTTTCTGAGACAACTGCGCGACGGCATCACCACGGACTCCGCCGAAGCCACGCGCGCCCTCGCCGCCCGGCTCGCCCCCGCCCTGCCGCCCGACCAGACGCTCGCGCTCCACGGCGACCTCGGCGTCGGCAAAACCACCTTCGTGCAAGGCCTCGCGCGCGGCCTCGGCATCGCCGCCACGATCACCAGCCCCACCTTCAACATCTTCACGCTCCACCGGGGCCGCGCGCGCACGCTTGTGCATCTCGACGCCTACCGGCTCGAAAACGCCCGCCAGATCGAGACGCTCATGCTGGAGGACTTTTTGGCCTCCCCCTGGTGCCTCGCCGTCGAATGGCCCGAAAACATCGCCGCCTGGCTCCCCGCCGGCACCTGGCACCTCGCCCTCTCCATCGAATCCGCGAGCCGCCACCACATACGCCTCGCGCCCGGATAGCGCCCCGCCCCAGCCCCCCACCGGACGGAACGAACAGATCGGAAGGAACAGGCAGAGCGGACGATTACACGCAACTCGCCACCACCATCACCTCGTTCGCCGCGCAGACACCATGCTGGCGCGGCACACCCGGATATAAAAACATGCACCCCCACGACAGCCTCCTTCCCCACGCCCTCGGCATCGCCTCGCTCGCGCTCGGCGCCGCCGCGCTGCCCGCCGCGCCCATGCCGCCGCCACCACTGCCGCCGCCCAACATCCTGTTCATCCTCATCGACGACCTCGGCTGGGGCGACATCGGGGTTTACGGGCAAAAATTCATCGACACGCCCAACTTCGACCGCCTCGCCGCGCAAGGCATGA
>JAIRTK010000445.1 GCA_031254955.1 Opitutaceae bacterium | reverse complement strand
CCATGTAGGGGCTTCGCTTGCGAAGCCCGTTGCTGGTGCACGCCCGTTGCTGGTGCACGGCTTTTGCTGGTGCGCGGTTATCAAACCGGGCGTCGCAAGCGACGCCCCTACAAAAGTGCGATTTTCATTGGGAATGGGTGTCCCACGGCTCGGCGAGACGCCGCGCCCAACCGTTAACGGCTTCCTTATACCCTTTCCCAGTGAACAGGACCCTTTAGAAGCAGAGCCATGTAGGGGCTTCGCTTGCGAAGCCCGTTGCTGGTGCACGCCCGTTGCTGGTGCACGGCTTTTGCTGGTGCGCGGTTATCAAGCCGGGCGTCGCAAGCGACGCCCCTACAAAAGTGTGATGTTCATTGGGAATGGGTATCCTATCAGTTAAATCACTGAGGTTGCGCGCTGCTTCGGTCGTAGCGCAGACTTTCATGTCTGTTGCATGCCACGCATGCAGCGGCTTGAGCGGGAAAGGATATAAGTCCTTATTTTTCAGGAAGCCCGGCAGGCGTTTCTTGGGGCGGAGGGCGGGGGGTGTTGAAGAATTTGCGCCGGACATCCCTCGTGGTGACGTAGAGAATCATGGAGAGCAGCAGCACCATGCAGATGCTTTGCGCGGTCATCACAAACCGGACGGGCAGCGGCTTCCCGCGCAGTTTCGCGATGGTGGCGAAAAGGATGTGCCCGCCGTCAAGCACGGGAATCGGGAGCAGGTTGAGCACGGCCAGGCTGATGTTGACGTAAATCATGAGGCCCAGCACGAACACGATGCCGAGCCGGGCGGCTTCCTGGATTTGGGCGGCAATCCCCACCGGGCCGCTCATGTGCTTGATGCCGATGCTGGAACGCGGGTTGAGCAGGGCGTTCAAGATGCGCCAGGTCGTGGTGAAAACAGACTTGATTTGAATCCACGGGGGGATGTGCGCGATTTTGTCGTTCACCGCGTAAACGCCCTCCAGGCTCACGCCGATTTGATAATAGGGGGGGGCGGAGGATTTTTGCGGACTTAATGTGAGCGTGCCGGGCTGTCCGTTCCGCGTGTAGGCGAGCGTGATCGGCGCTTCTTTTGTCCGGGCGATGGTGTCCCGGATGAAGCCGCCATACTGGACGGCCTGCGCATTGACATGCGTGATGATGTCGCCCGGCTGAAGTCCCGCTTTTTCCGCGGGAGAGCCGTCCATGACGCCGGCGACCAGGACTTGCATTTTCGGCTCGATTCCGATGCTGCGCAGGTCGTCGATGCCGATGGAAACCATGACCGGATACACGTCCACGTCGAACACCCGTCCGTCGCGCTGGAGGGTGAGCACGGCTTTCGGCTCGCCGTTTTTGCCCCGTCCCGCGCCGGTGAGCACGAGGTCGTTTATATCGGAGAGTGTGGCGACTTTTTTCCCGTCGATCGCGAGGATGGCGTCATCCGCCTTTATTCCGGCGGCAAATGCGGGGCCGGGCACGGTGTCGCCATTGCCGAGGTTAAGGGTTTCCCGGACCATGCCCACGCGGTTTGTCTGTTCTCCGACGAGCACATGCTGGCCGGCTGCCCACACGATGCAGGCGAGCGCGAAGGCGAAGAGCACGTTGAACACGGCGCCGGCGACCGCGACGATGACTTTCGAGGTGTAGCTGATGGGCGGGAGTTTTTCCGTTTCGACGGATGCCTCGCCTTCGATGGCCGCCATGTCGGCGAGTTGCGGGAGCGCGACGTAGCCGCCGAGCGGTATCCACGACAGGCGGTATTCGACGCCGTCCCGGCCTCGCCAGCCGAGGATTTTCGGGCCGAAGCCGATGGAAAACCGATCCACTTTCAGGCCGCGCCAGCGGGCGGCGAGGAAGTGGCCGAGTTCGTGGACAAAAATCGAGCCGCCGAAAAACAGGATGATCAGGAAAACGGCCCAAAGGTTGGAGAGGATGGCTTGGATAAATGTCATGTCGGAGTGCGGGGGATGCGGTGAGCGGGAGCATCCGGAGCGGCGCTCATCGTGGGGAAAGTCGGGGCGGCGTCGAGGCCGGAGAGTTCAAAGCGGGGAGATATTTATCGGCTTCGCAAGTGATGCGCCGTCCTGCTTCATGCCCATTCGGGCGGGTTCTGGAGTTCGGGTTTGAGGATGCCGAGGCAGGGCAGGTTGCGGTAGCGTTCGGCGAAGTCGAGGCCGTAGCCGACCACGAAGCGGTCGGGGATCTGGAAGCCCACGAAATCCGCCTCGAACTCCACTTCGCGGCGTCCCCGTTTGTCGAGCAGCACGCAGGTGCGCAGGCTGGCGGGGTGTTGTTTTTTGAGCAGGCCAACCACCACGGAGAGTGTCTTGCCGGTGTCGAGGATGTCGTCGATCACGAGCACGTGGCGGTGGGTGATGTCGAGCGAGAGGCTGTGCAGGAGCTTGGGCTTGCCGTGCGACTGGGTGCTGTTGCGGTAGCTGAAGATGCGAATGCAGTCGAGGCGGATGGGGTTGGGCACGCGGCGGAGCAGGTCCGCGGTGAAAAAGATCGAGCCGTTGATGATGGAGATCGCCGTGATTTCCTCGTCTCCGTAGGCTTCGGCGATGGCGGCGCCGAGTTTTTTGAGCCGGCGTTTTATGTCGGCGGCTGACACGAGGATGCTTTCGAGGTCCCTGTGGGTGGCGGGAAGGCGGGTGGCGGGAAGGCGGGCGGCGGGCATGGTGGAGGCGGGCATGGTGGGAGGAAAAGCCCTTTCGATACCCATTTCGCGGGGCGCGTGGCAACAGGTTCCTTGCGGCGCGGCTTGTTTATTTTTTTTGACATGGCGATGGGCGGAATCTTGCTTCCGCGTCAGTTTCCAGCCGCCATGGTTTCCATCCGCACTTCAAGTCTGACAAAGCGTTTCGGCGCGGTGGTGGCGTTGTCGCAACTGGATTTGGAGATCAAGCCCGGCGAGCTTTTTTTCCTGCTCGGGCCGAGCGGTTGCGGCAAGACCACGTTGCTGCGCAGCCTGGCGGGGTTCGTGATGCCGGATGCGGGAAGCATTTTTTTCGGCGACGATGAGGTGACGCGTCTGGAGCCGCACAGGCGGAACACGGGCATGATGTTTCAGAGTTACGCGCTTTGGCCGCACATGACCGTGGCGGAGAATGTCGCGTTTGGGCTGGGCGAGCGGCGCGTGCCCAGGGCCGAGAGCAGGCGGCGCGTGGCCGAGGCGCTCGAATCGGTGCGCATGGCGGAGCACGCCGGGCGCAGCCCCAACCAGCTTTCCGGCGGGCAGCAGCAGCGCGTGGCGTTGGCGCGCGCGCTGGTGATCCGCCCGCGGTGCCTGCTGCTCGACGAGCCGTTGTCGAATCTCGACGCGAAGCTGCGTCTGGAAATGCGTTCGGAGATCCGGCGTGTCTGCAAGGAGTTTCACCTGACCACGGTTTACGTGACGCACGACCAGAAGGAGGCGTTGTCCGTCGCCGACCGCATGGCGGTGCTGGAGGCGGGGCGGGTCCTGCAAACCGGCGCGCCTCGCGAAATCTACCGCCGTCCGGTGTCGCGGACGGTGGCGGATTTCATCGGCGAGACCAACTTCATCGCGGGCGAGGCCGTCGGCGTCGGCGACGGGCGCGTGCTGGTGGCGACGCCGGCGGGGCGTTTCGAGGGCGTGCCGGGTGGCGCGGGCAAACTTCCCGCGCCGGGCGCGCGCGTGACGCTTTCCATCCGTCCGGAGTGCTGGCGGCTGGAACACGGCCCGCGCGAGGTGAATTCGGTGCCGGGGCGCATCGGCGGCTCGGTGTATCTCGGCGAGGTGGCGCAGCATGATTTTGTGCCTTCGCGCGGTGGCGGGGGTGAGGCGGGAAAGGTCGGCGCGGGGACGTTGAAGGTTCTGGAGACGAATCCGCGTTTCACCGCGCAGCCGGCGGACGGCCCGGAATTGCACGCCGCGGTGGACGCCGGGGATGTCGTGGTGCTGGAGGCGTGAGAAAAGGAGCCGGGCCTGTAAATTAATCGCGGAGGCCTTTAATCCATCCAACCGCGAAAAGACGCGAAAATGCGCGAAAATGCGCGAAGCATCAAATGCGCGAAGCATCAAATCCTTCATGGATTTCGTATCTCCCTCCCTCTCTCCTCACTCCCTCTCTCCGCCTCACTCTCTCCGCCTCATTCCTCACTCCTCCTCCCCCTTGGCGATTTGCGATTTTCACGGTTAATAAAAATCGAATCCATGAATGAATCGCGGAAGCGCGGAATTACGGAAGCACGGAAATGCGGAAGCACGGAAATGCGAAAACCTTTCTTCCTGTTTTTCAGCGATTCAGTCCTTCCGCGCTTCCGCGATAAAAAACAACCATTAAGAGCGTCTAACAAAATTACAATAGGGCAGGCCGAAAGACGGTATGAAAAGCGTGGGGAAAGGCGTGGATGCAGGGGCTTCGCTTGCAGATGCAGAGCCATGTAGGGGCTTCGCTTGCGAAGCCCGTCGCGGAAGGACGCCTCGGGTTGGCTTCCGCCAGTGCGCCGGCGCAGTCGCAGGAAACACAATCGCGCGCGACTGCCGTCCGGCAACGGGCTTCGCAAGCGAAGCCCCTACATCCGCTGCATTTGCTGTCGCGCGCTTCCGTGTTGGCTGTGTCTTTTCGGTCAAGCCTTCTTTTGGGTAGACGCGCTTAATCGGCCGTCCATCCTGCGGGCGGTAAAAATAAACCACGTTAATCCGGCTTTTTTATAAATCATG
>JAIRTK010000410.1 GCA_031254955.1 Opitutaceae bacterium | reverse complement strand
TGAGGGCGTTGTTAATGGTCTGCGCGCCGGCGGCGGTGAACACCAGCGCGGCGTCGGCGCCGGCGGTGAGCGTGCCGGTGCCGAGCGGGCCGGCTGTCACCGAGCCGGCGGCGCCGGCGGTGCTCGCGGAGGTCTCGATGGCGCCGCCGAGGAGCGTCACTCCGCCGGTGAAAATGTTATTCGCGTTGGCGAGCACGAGCGTGCCGGAGCCGCTTTTGAGCAGGCTGGCCGTGCTGGCCGTGCCGTCCGTGCCGGTGAGTTGGCCGCTGAGGGTGAGCGTGCCGGTGCCGTCGTGGATGATGTCGAGGTCGCTGACGAGCTGGATGTCGGTCACCTTGATTTCCACGTCGCTGTCGCCGGTGAGCGTGATCATCGCGTCCGCCGCGCCGCCGTCCAGCGTCATGAAGCCGCCGTCGATGGCGAAGTCCGCCCCGGCCGTGTTGTTGAACACGAAGCCGCCCAGGGTCAGCGCCACGTCGATCGGCACCACCGCCCCGTCCAGCGTCGGGTCGAGGTCGCCGAAGATGGCGATGGAGCCGGCCCCGTTGGGCGGCACGTTGTTTTGCCAGTTTGCCGACACGCTCCAGTTGTCGCCCACGCCGCCGCCCAGCCATTCCGTCGTCACGCCCATCGGCAGCAGTTCGTAGAAGCCCGCCGCGTTGCGCGCCAGGCGCGAGCCCGCCGCGTAGCCGAGGCCGGGGGTGTTGGAGAAAAACCGCACCGCCGCCAGTTGCGCCGGCGTCAGCGCCGCGAGCACGTCCTGCGTGAAGCGCACCTGCGTCGTCCCGTTGCCGCTGGCCGGGTCGCCGGCCCAGCCCGCCACCGCCAGCGAGCCGTTCCACGCCCCGCCGTCGATGCCGCCCAGCGTCAGCCGCCCGGTGTCGCCCAGGTCGATGGTCGCGCTGCCCGCGAGCGCGAGGATGATGTTCGTCCCCGTGAAGGTGTGGCCCGCCAGATTGAGCACCGCGCCGTCGCCCAGCGTGATGCGCTGGATGCCGTTCTGCGTCATGGTCGCGCCGATGTTCACCGTGCCGGATTGCACCTCCAGCCCGCCGGCGGTCAGTTGCGCGAGGTTGTTGCTCCAGTTCAACACCCCTTCCTCCATGATGAAACTTTTGCCGGCGCCGGTGACGATGTTGCCGCCCGTCCAGGTCAGCGTGCCGGTGCCGGTTTTGATGATGTCGCCGGGCGCGCGCAGGTGGCCGAAGGTGTTGCCGCCGAGGGTGGCGCTGACCACCGGGTCGAGGTAAACTTTGATGTTGGTCCCGCTCACCACGTCCGCCGCGTCGGTGATCCGCAGTTCGCCGGTTTGGTTGTCATAGTAGCCGTTCAAGTCCAGATTGCCGCCCAGATGCACCGCGTTCCCGTCACCGGTCACCAGTTCCAGCCGCACCGTGCCGTTCGCCCGCACGCCGCCGGTGCCGAGATAATTCTCACCGGCGGCGGCGCGACCCAGCGTGATGTCCCCGCCCGCGTTCACCCGCAGCGTGCCTTGCGTGAGCGTGGTCGTGCCGGAGTAATCGCTGCTGCCGCTGGCAAGGATCAGCGTCCCGGCGCCTTCCTTGGTGACGTTGACCGTGCCGCTGATGGCAAGATTCGACCCGAACCCGACGCTGCCGGTGGCCCTAATGGTTAGATTGGGGCTGGTGCCCATGATTGCGCCAGCGGCGGGGTCAAGCGTGAGCAAGCCGGCCGAGCCGTCCAGATAGGCAATATGGCGATAGAACTCCACCGGGTTGGCCAGCGTGACAGGGCCACCATGGGAGGAAAGAACGGTTGTGTCATCAAACACCAGTGTCCCGCTGCCCAGCGCGTGGTCATCACCGACCGCCAGCCGCCCCCGATACCCCAGGATGGTATTGCCGGTGTAAGCATTGGAACCGAGTAGTATCAGCATCCCTTCATTCACGCGAAGGCCGCCGGGGCCGGTCAGCACATGGCCGGCGTTGACCGTCACGACGCGGCCCTCGCCTTGGTTACCGATGCTAAACCCGGTCAACTGCTGCATGGTGCTCGTGCCGTTGTACGCCAAAATGAAATTACCATCACCCCAATAAGCACCGGCGTTGAATAGGATATCGTTGCTTATCGTCCGCGTGCCGCCTAACGCAAAAAACTGGGCGCCGGATTCTACCTGAACCAAGCCGGTTCCAAGTGCGGTATCACTGCCGATGCCGACATTGCCTTTAACTATAACTCCGCCGCCGAAACTGTTGTCACCCAGAAATCTGACCGATGCGTTATTCTCGATTATCAAGGCGCTGTCCGTCTCGCCTTGCAGATCCTGATCCAGCACTATCACATTATGGCGCAGCTCGAAAGCTCCCCTCGTACCTTGCAATGACCAAGTGCCGGAAGCGATATACCCCGGGTCGGCGCTACGGAAGGTCAGGGTGGCATACTTGGGGTAGGGACCGGCACTGTCAAAATACAGATTACCGGCGATACGCACTGCGGCGTCGATCACATATGCTCCGTCACCCACGTCGCTCCGCATGGAGTACCATCTATTGGGCGTGCCATCGCCGACGGTCAGCGGCTGGAGGCTGCCCGCCGCGTCCGTGCCGTTGTAACTGCCGCTGCCAAAGATACTGCCGTTGGTGGCGATAATCACGTGGGGACGCGCGCCACCTCCGCTGGTGGCGGTGCTGCCGACCAAGTGAAAACCGCCGGTGTAATCGCTGGCACCGCTGGCGCCGCCAAACCCCAGGATGCCGATGGAACCAAACCAAATCCCGCCGCTGCCACTGATGGCGCCGTTCAAATACAAAGCGTCCGCCGTGGTGGTGAAGACATCCAAGTCACTTGCCAGATGCAAACCGGCGCTGATGGTGGCGCGGTGGTTGCCGCTGTTGTCCAGCACGGCGCGGGCGCCGTTGTTGTCAAACGTCAGCGCACGGCCATTGGCGCCGTCAATGGTGAAGATTTGCGCGTTGCCGCTTTCCAGCGACAATTTGCCGACGGTGGCGTCCGCGTCCAGCATGACGGTGTTGCCGTTCAGCAGTCCGTCCACGTCACGGACAGCGGCCACGCGACCGGCGGCGTCCGGAACCCCGCCCACCCAGTTCGCCGCGTTGCTCCACAGGCGGTCGGTGTCAACGCCCGTGTCCTTCGCGCCGACCCATTCGCTGAGTTGCGCCCCGGACGGCGCAAGGAACCAAACGTTGCTGCCGCTCACCTGCACCAGTTCCGCGCCCCGCTCATAGCCGGTAAAGGCAACGTAGTTCAGCCGGACGGCGCTGGCGCCGCCGAAGCCAGTGGTGCTGGTGAAATACACGTAGGTGTCGTAAGCGGCCGGGTCGCCGGCGGTGGACCACAGGCCGCTGTCGTTGGCGAGGTTCAGCGTGTAATAGTTGGTGCCGCTGACCGCGCTCCAAGCGATGAGGTTATTGAAGTATAGCGCGGAATGGTTCTCCAGGTAAAAACCGGCATTGCCGGTGATGCTGAGATTGTTGTACCGGTTAAACCACGGACTGCCGGCGGCACCGCCCTTGGCATACAGACTGCCGGCGTTCATCACCACCGAGGTGGCGGGCACGACGCCGCTCCGCGGCTGGATAAATTCGCTGCCGTTGAGAACGAACACGCCGCCGAACATATTCAAACCGCTGGAATGCAGCGTGGAGGACAGCACCAGCGTGCCTTGGTTTTCCTTGGTCAGCGTGCCAACGTTGGCGATGCCGTCCGCCATCGTGGAAGTGAGCGCATAGGTCTGGCCGAAGCCCGGCCTGGCGTAGAGGTCCACGGCATTGCCGAGAAACGGGGCGTTCACCGTCAGGTTATGATCGAAATTAATCCGTGAATTGCCGGCGGTGGTGTTCCATTCCGCGCTGTCGGTGATGAGGCCGTCGCCACCGTTAAAGGTGACA
This sequence comes from Opitutaceae bacterium, assembly GCA_031254955.1. GTDB lineage: Bacteria > Verrucomicrobiota > Verrucomicrobiia > Opitutales > Opitutaceae > Termitidicoccus. The sequence continues at coordinate 2,820 of JAIRTK010000410.1, read as the reverse complement.
TAAGAGTTACTGGCCAAGTTCATCGTGCCGCTGATGATGGTGGAACCGCTGCCGATAAACTGGTAGTTGCCGTTGGTGGTGGCGGAGGTCACGCCGCGCAAATAAGCGTCGTAGCCGTTGTTGTTAACAATAATACTGGCGTTGCTGTTGATAGCTATATCCGACAAGCCGAGGTAGTTGTGGCCCGCTGACAGTGTGCCGGTGACCAGATCGCTGTGCAGCTCAGTATAGAGAGCGCCGGAACCGATTTTTACCAGGCCGCCGCTGAAGGTGTTGCCGTCACTTAGCAGGAAAGCCGAGTTGCCGTCGGCAACGGTGAGACCGCCGGCACCGACGAGATTGGTTGACCCGCTGAAACCCGCCCTCCGCTCGGCGTTGGGGTCGTTGCTATAGCCGCCAATGGCAATGGTGTGGCTGACCGTCAGCGCCACGTCGCCGGCGTAGTTAACCATGACTCCGTATAAAGCAAAATTACCGTCAATGACCAACGCGCTGCCGAGCGCGGCGGAAGCGTGCAGGCCGAATAAGTCGTATTCGTCAATGGTCAGCCGCGCGCCGTCGCGCACAAAAACCGTGCCGCTGTGGGTGAACTGCTTGGAAATGGTGGTTCCGCCGTCAGTGCCAAAAATCAGGGTGCCGGAAAGATCAATATTGCCGGTGTAATTGGCAATGGCCCCGTAGATTCTCATGGAATTGGAACCGCCGATAACAAGGTTGCCGCCGCCGCTGAGCGCGCCAGACAAATAAACATTGGCCTTACTGGTTATGCCGGTGTTGGCGACAATCAAGTCATTGTTCAACGTCAGGGCATTACTAATCTGAATACCGCGCGTGCCGCTGATGGTGGAAGCGACGCCGGTCACGCCACTGTCGAAGACCAGCGTGCCGGATGTTAAGACGGGGGTGTTGCTGCCGCTGACCACGAGGTGACCGACGGTGACGGTCTGGTTTTGCAGGGACTTGTTGCCGGAGGAATCTATCGTGACCACGGTACCCGCGCCGTCGGGCACATCCACCGACCAGTTGGCGAGGTCGAACCAGTTGCCGGCGTCGGCACCGCTGTAAGTGGTGTGCAGGAAGTCCGTCGGCGCGAGGACGCCGCCGCCGATGTCCACCGCGCCGGGGGCGTAGCCGCGAAACCAGATTTTGTCCAAGTCCGCGCCGGGGCCGGCGATGACGGTGTTGCCGTTGGCGGCGAGGGTGCCGTCGCCGAGATGGGTGGCCGGGTTGCCGGTCCAGTTATAGATGGAAAGATAGTTGGCGCCGGTCGGCGCGGCGGGGCCGCCGTCGGCGGTGAGGTTGTTCACGGTCAGCGTCGCGGGCGCGCCGCCGTTGAACCACAGGCCGAGGCGGGCGCCGGGGGCGAGGTTAATATCGTTCACTATTTGGTCGGAGCCGTTCAAATACACGTTGCCGATGGCGCCGGAGCCGGCGTTCAGCGCCGAGTTGCCAAGCTGATTGGCCACGCCGAGGTTGACCCAGCCCGCCGCCGTGCCGCCGGTGCGCAGGTTGGTGAACGCGACGTTGGTGCCGCCGAGGGTCAGCCCGTTGGCCAGGTCGAAGGTCGTGGCGCCCAGGTTCAGCGCGCCGCTGCCGCTGGTGATGAAGAGGTTTTCCGCGCGGAAGACGCCGCCGCCGTTGAACGTCAGTTGGTTGTGGCCAAGCTTGCTCACCGTGCCGAATGAGCCGTCCAAGGCCGCGCCGTTGAGGTTGACGGTGATGGCGTTCGCCGCGTTGATGGCGGTCTGCGTGTCGAGGACGAGGTTGGGCGCGCCGGTGATGAGGCCGGCGTGGTAGTCGAAGTCCGCGGCGGTGAGATACAGACTGCCCGCGGCGACGCCGCCCAGCCCGGTGAGTTCGCCGCCGGTCATGCGGAAGGCGAGGCCGTTGTGGGCGGTGCTGGCCTCGGTGAGCTGAAAGCGGCCCGCGCCGAAAATGTCAGCCAGCACCGCCAGCGTGCCGGAGCGCAACTCGGCAAATTGGCCGGTGCCCGATGAATTGACCGCCAGCACGGTGCCGTTGTTGGCGACGAGGATGCCGCCCGCGCCGAGGTTGTTGGCGCCGGCTTCCTCCGCGCCGATGACGATGCCGCTGCCGGCGCCGGCGCGAATGGCGGTGTTGACGCGGCCATTGTAAATTTCCAGCCCGCCGTCGAAGGTGTTGTTGTAGCCGGTGAGGGACAGGGCGCCGCCGCCAGACTTGACGAGCCGGGTCCCCGCGCCGCTAATGACGCCGGCGAGGGTGATGGTGGAGGCGGGGTTGCTGGCGACGGCATCGAGGATGTGACCGTTGCCGAGAATGGCGCCGTTGATGGTGAAGGCGTTTGAGAAGCCGCTGGCGCTGCCAAAGTCGGCGATAAGGGAAAGATGGGAGCCGAGGCTGACGGCGGAGCCGACGGTGACGTGATTTTGGTCCTGCACGCGGAAAATCGCCCCGCCCGCCTCGGTGGAGTCGAAGTTGAGCGTGCCGGAGTTGAACGTGGTGGTGGTGGTGCCGCCCATGCCCCGCAGCAGCAGCGAGCCGGCGGTGTAGGCGCCGTTGACGGTGACGGTGCGGTTGGCGGCGAAGACGGTGTTGTCGAACAGCACGGCGGCATCCTGCATGTCGGGCGCGGTGCCGCTGCTCCAGTTCGAGCCGATGCCCCACTGGCCGGAAGTGACCTGCCAAGTGGACTGGGCGCGCGCCGTGGAGACGGAAAAGAGCGCCGCAAGCGCAAGCGCGAACGCGAACGATAAAAACCCCGTGTGAAGGGTGGCAGAAATGCGCGCGGCAGAGCGCGGGCGGACGGGCTGGAGTTTCATGGCATTTTTACTGAATCAA
>JAIRTK010000406.1 GCA_031254955.1 Opitutaceae bacterium | reverse complement strand
GCCCTGGGGGGCCGGGGGGGGGGCTAGGGGGGGGGGGTCGCACGGGGGGCCGGTAGGGGGGTGGGGGGGGGGGAAGGTCGGAGCGGAGAGGCCGGACGGTGATGGCGAGGTGGATGGAGCGGACGGAGCGGGCTGAGCGGGCGGGATGGGCGGGGAGGGCCGGACGGGTGATGGCGAGGCGGAGGGAGCGGATGGAGCGGACTGAGCGAGCGGGATGGGCGGGGCTGTCGGGACGGTCGGGATGAGCGGGGAGGGCCGGGCGGGTGATGCGGACGGGATGGGCGATGGGGAGAGGGTGGCCGGTGCGGGCGAGGCGGATGAGATAGGCGGAATGAGCGGGAAGGGCGGCGTGGACAGAGGGGGGCGTGGCCGTGCGGGTGGTTCGGTCGGGAAGGGCGGTGCGGACGGGAAGGGCGGTGCGGGGGGAAAGGGTGGTGCGGGGGGAAAGGGTGGTGCGGGGGGGAAGGGCGTGGCGGACAGGGTGGGCGTGGTTGCGTCGCTGGCGGCGGCGGGCAGCGGCTGGCATTGAATCGAGAAATGGAACACCGAGCCTTTGCCCGGCTCGCTTTCGACGCCGATGTCGCCGCCCATCAGGCGCACGAGGTTGCGCGAGATCGCCAGTCCGAGGCCCGAGCCTTCGAAGCGGCGGGCCGCGGATGAATCCACCTGCGTGAACGGATCAAACAGCATTTTCTGTTTCTCCACGGGGATGCCGATGCCGGTGTCGCGCACCGAGAAGAGCAGCGTGATCGTGTTGTTGTCGGCGGGGGCGTCCGCGCCGGCGGGGATGAAGGGCGCCGCCGAGAGCGAGGCGGACACGCCGACGCGGAGTTCGACTTCGCCGTCGGAGGTGAATTTGACCGCGTTGCCGGAGAGGTTGATCAGCACCTGCCGCAGCCGGTCCGCGTCGGTCATGATTTCCCGCGGCACTTCGGGGTTGATTTCGTGCAGGAGTTGCACGTGTCTGCCCGCGGCTTTTTCCGCCATGATGTCGAGCACTTCCTCGATGAGGGCGCGCGGGTCGCAGGGGCCGTATTCGACTTGTATCGCGCCGGATTCCACGCGGGACAGGTCGAGGATGTCGCTGGTCAGGCGCACGAGCGCCTCGCCGCTGTTGCGGATGGTTTCGACGTAGCCGGTCTGTTCCGGCGTGAGGCCGGTGTCGAGGAGCAGGTTGGAAAAGCCCACGATGCCGTTGAGCGGCGTGCGCACTTCGTGGCTCATCATGGCGAGAAACACGCTTTTGGCGCGATCCGCCTCCTCGGCGCGTTCTTTCGCGCGGCGCAGTTTTTCGCCCTGCCTTTTGCGTTTGGTGATGTCGGTGATGATGAGGATGAAGCCGGAGGCCTCGCCGCGCGCGCGCACGGGGGTCATGGCGGCGCGCACGGAGTAGGTTTCGCCGTTTTTGCGGCGGAAGAGCCGTTCGGTGTCCAGGGGGATGCCGTCGCGCAGGTGTTGTCCGTGCCGGCGGGCTTCCTCGGGCGTCAGGTCCTTGCCCAGCAGGGCGTGCCATTGCGAGGCCGTCAATTCCTCGCGGGTGTGGCCGGTCTGGCGGCACAGGCTGGCGTTGGCGTATTCGATGCGTCCGTCGAGGCCGGCGATGAGGATGGCGTTTTCGCTTTGTTCGACGGCTTCGCTGAGTTTTTGGATCACGTTTTTGCGGCCGATGCTGAGCCGGGTGATGATATACGCGGTGAGTGGCAGGCCGAGGAGCAGCCACACGTCGAAGGCGCGGTGAATGCCGGCTCGGGTGGCTTCGGCGCGCACCCGGCGCAGGTCCAGTTCGCAGGAGGCGATGTCCACGGGCGCGCCGGCGGAGAGGTCGGCTGGGGCGCCGGCGGAGAGGTCGGCGGGAGGGCGCGGGATGGCGATGTAGCCGGTTTTTCTATGGTCGTGGCCGGGGGTGGTTTTGAAGTGGGAGGTGCCGGGGGCGCCGGCAATCAGGGAGCGCCGGGTCGCGGGGTCGATGAGGTCGGGGAAAATCGCGCCGGGCCGGAGGGGGGCGGAGGCGTCGGGTTTGGACGAGCTGGCGAGGTGGATGATGGTTCCGGTCGCGGGGTCGCAGCGCAGGAGGCGCAGGGCGATGATGTCGGGGTGGTCGGCGCACATGTTGTCCAGCCGGACTTTGATTTTCTGGTATGGGTCGGTTTGCGTGTCGGCGGGCGCGCCGGCCAGCCGCGCCAGTTCTTCCGCCGGGAACGAGAGCGCGAGCATTTTCATGCCGGCCTGCCATGCGAGCTGGCGGAGGTTTTTTTTGTGCGCGTAGGTGTGCAGGCCGGCGAGCACGCCGGCCACGATGACGAGCAGGGCGGCGAGGGCGAGTTTGCGGTTGGTGAGTTTGAGGGACATGGCGGTTTTTTTCGTGGCCGGCGCGCGGGTCTAGGGCGCATGGGAGGCGGCGCTTTTTTCGTCGCGTCCGGCCATGCGGGCGAGTTGCCGGGCCAGCGTCCCGTGGCTCACCGGTTTGGTCAGCAGAAACTGGAATTGCCCGCGGCGCACTTGTCGTTCCGCCGTGCCCGCGTTTGCGTCCAACAGCCCCAGGATGCGCGCCGGGCGGGGGCCGAGGCGGGTCGTGATCGCGGTCCATGCCGGCGCGTCGTCCGCGACCGCGCAATCCACGAGCGCGAGGTCCCAGTCGTTTTCCGCCGCCGCCAGCGCGGCGGGCGCGGGCGTGGACACGGTGGCGCCGCGCGCTTTCAGTTCGCGGGCAAGCTCGCGCGTCATGCCGGCGGTGGCCGTGACGACGGCCACGCGCAGCCGGGCCAGGCGGTCATCCGGCGCGGGCGGCGCGGCGTTCGCGGGCAGGGCGCATGCGACGGAGAAATAGAAGACGGTCCCGCTCCCCGGCTCGCTTTCGACGCGCACTTCGCCGCCGAGCAGGCGCACGAGGTGGCGGGAGATCGCCAGTCCCAGTCCGGCGCCGCCGTAGCGGCGCGAATTGGTCGAGTCCACCTGCGAGAAGGGCTGGAAGAGTTTTTCATGGCTGGCTGTCGCGATGCCGATGCCGGTGTCGCGCACCGAGAAGAGCAGGGTCGCCTTTCGTTCGCCGGTCCGGGGGGCGTGCCCGGCGGGCGGCGCGTCGGCGGGGGGCGTTTCCAGGCGTATCTCCACCTCGCCCGAGGCGGTGAATTTGATGGCGTTGCCGGTGAAGTTCAGCAGCGCTTGTCGCAGGCAGGTGCTGTCGATCAGCACGGTTTCCGGCACGCCGGGAGCGACTTCGTGCAGCAGGTCGAGCGCGCGCCCTTCCGTTTGCGCGGCGGCTTGCTCCAGGGTTTCCTCGACGAGCAGGCGCGGGTCGGTGGGCACCGGTTCCAGTTGCAGTTTTCCCGATTCGATGCGGGACAGGGTGAGGATGTCGCTGGTCAGGCGCACCAGCGTCTCGCCGCTTTTGCGTATGGTTTCGACATAGCCTTCCTGCTCCGGCGTCAGTTCCGTGTTTCGCAGCAGGCCGGAAAAGCCCACGATGCCGTTGAGCGGCGTGCGCACCTCGTGGCTCATGATGGCGAGAAACACGCTTTTGGCGCGGTCCGCCTCCTCGGCCTTTTCCTTCGCGCGCCGCAGCATCCGCTCCTGTTTTTTGCGTTCGCTGATGTCGCTGATGACGAGGATGGTGGCCAGCACCTTGCCGAGGGCGCCGCGCACGGGCGTCACCGTGGCGCGCACCGGGTAGGTCTCGCCGTTTTTGCGGCGGAATTCCCACTCGGCGTCCCAGGGGATGCCCGCGCGCAGCAGCGCGAGGCGCCGGGCGATTTCCTCCGGCTTCGGCGTCACGGTGCGCAGCGAGCGCCATTTCATGCGCATCAGCTCCTCGTGCGTGTAGCCGATTTGTTTGCAGAAGCACGGGTTCACGTATTCGATGCCGCCGTAAATGTCGGTGATCATGATGGCGGTGTCGCTTTGCTCGACGGCTTCGCTGAGTTTCTGGATCAACATTTCCTGGCGGTTGTGGCGTTTGCCCAGCAGAAACGCCGCGAAGGGCAGCCCCAGCAGCAGCCACACCGCCAGCACCCGCTCCACCACCGCCCTCCCGATCGCCCGCGCCCAATGGCGGGCGTCAATGTCGTAACGCAGCACATCGACGAAGGGGCCGCCCCGGGCGGCGCGCCCGCCGCCGGCGATGGTGTAACCCGAAATCCAGTATTTGCCCGCCCAGTCGCGATACGACAGGTTCATGGCCGTCGTCGCGCCGCCGGCCAGTTCCCGCGCCGCCCGCGCGTCCGCCGTGCCGTCGCGCGAATCGCCCGGACGCAGGGGCACGTCCTCCTCTTCCGTCGCGCCCGTCGCGGCCAGGCAGACCACGTGGCCGGTGGCGAGGTCCAGCCGCAGCAGGCCCAGGAAACCCACGCCCGGACGCGCCTCGCGCACGGTGGCCAGCCGGGTGGAAATGTGTCGAAACAGCTCCGTTCCCATGTCGGCGCGCCGTCCGGTCAACCCGGAGGTTTTCGCGATGGGAAAGGAAAGCGCGTAGTGGAGCAACTCGCGCTCAAGTTCCGCGCGCTGCTTCGCCACCGTGCGGGGCCACCTGAGACCGCCCGCGGCCAGGCCCACGAGAAAGATCAGCACGAACACCGCGATTTTGCGTTTTTGGGTCATGCCGATGCGAAGGCCGGGTTGGCGGTTGCGCGGGCGGGCCACGGGAGGCCGGCGCACCGGCGACGGGAGGGGGCGCTGTGGGAGAACGTCAACATGCGTGCAAGGAATATACTCTGAATCCGCGCCGACTGTGGCGAAAATTTTTCGGCACGGACATAAAAAACCGCCGCCAGGCTGGCTGGCGGCGGTTTCGGAAACAAACAACGGGGCTTTTACTTCGCCAGATGCGCGGAAACCAGCTTCGTCATCTCGAACATGCTGACGGACTTCTTGCCGCCAAAGACGGGCTTCAGCTTGTCGTCGGCATTGATCTTGGTCTTTTCCTTTTTGTCCTGAAGACCATTCTTTTTGATGTAGTCCCAGAGCTTCTTGGTAAGTTCCGTGCGAGGAAGGGGCTTCGCGCCGACGACAGCCGCGAGGACGGCGTCGGGTTGAACCGGTTTCATAAAAGCAGCGTTTGGTTTACGAGCGGATTTTTTAGCCATACGGGTTCTGGATGTAGCGCGGCCCCGTGCGAACGCAATGATTATTTCTCGACTTATTTCCGGCCCTTCCAGAGGTAAAAAAGACGACTTATGCGTTTCCGCGCCGCCCCCATAAAACACCGGCGCGTCCGCGCGTATTCATCATTCTGATACAGGAGGCGGCGAGGAGGCCGCGCGGACCGCCCGACGACGCGCGCGCGACGCGCACGCGCTGCCGCCGAAGCGGCGGTTCTTATAGGCCCGAGATTGCGCAAGGCAGCGCGTGCCTGACGCAAGGTCACGGCCCTACGAATGCGCTGCGCGTCGCCCCTCCGGGGCTTATCACCACCGCTGTTTCTACTCACGGCTCACG
>JAIRTK010000393.1 GCA_031254955.1 Opitutaceae bacterium | reverse complement strand
CCCTTTTCCAAACCTTTGCCCTCACCATGGTCATCAAACCCAAAGTCCGAGGCTTCATCTGCGTCACCGCGCATCCCGCCGGCTGCGCCGCGCATGTCCAGCAACAAATCGACTACGTGAAGTCGAAAGGCCCCGTCAAGGACGGTCCGAAAAAAGTGCTCGTGCTCGGAGCCTCCACCGGCTTCGGCCTGGCCTCCCGCATCACCGCCGCCTTCGGCTCCGGCGCCTCCACCCTCGGCGTCTTTTTCGAGCGCCCGTCCGAGGACGGGCGCCTCGCCACCCCCGGCTGGTATAACTCCGCCGCCTTCACCCGCGCCGCGCTCGACGCCGGCCTCTACGCCAAAAACATCAACGGCGACGCCTTCTCCGACGCCGTCAAGCAGCGAGCCATCGAACTCATCAAGGCCGGCCTCGGCCAAGTCGATCTCGTCGTCTATTCGCTCGCCTCGCCCCGGCGCACGCATCCGCGCACCGGCGTCACCCACAAATCCTGCCTCAAACCCATCGGCGCGCCCTACACCAGCAAAACCGTCGATACCGACAAAGGCAACGTCACCGGCATCACCATCGACCCCGCCTCCGAAGCCGAAATCGCCGACACCGTCGCCGTCATGGGCGGCGAGGACTGGGAAATGTGGATTGAAGCCCTGCTCGAAGCCGGCGTCCTCGCCCCCGGCGCGACCAGCGTCGCCTACTCCTACATCGGCCCCGAAGTCACCTGGCCCATCTACAAAAACGGCACCATCGGCGTGGCCAAGATCGACCTCGAACGCGCCGCGAAAAAAATCGACGCCACCCTCAAGGCCCACGGCTACGGACGCGCCTTCATCTCGGTCAACAAGGCGCTCGTCACGCAGGCCAGCTCCGCCATCCCCGTCGTCCCGCTCTACATTTCCATCCTCTACAAGATCATGAAGGCCAAGGGCCTTCACGAAGGCTGCATCGAGCAAATGCAACGCCTCTTCGCCACGCAACTCTACAACGGCGCGGCGCTCGCCTTTGACGACGGTGGCCGCGTCCGCGTCGATGACAGGGAGATGCGTCCCGACGTGCAGGCGGAGGCCGCGCGACTCTGGCCGCAAGTCACCACGGAAACCCTCGCCGCGCTCACCGACATCGAGGGCTATCGCTCCGAATTCCTGCGCCTCTTCGGCTTCGGACTCCCCGGCATCAACTACGCCGCCGACTGCGAGCCGCACGTCCCGATGCCTGAATAAAGCAAAAAATCCAAGGCACTTATCCCGATCCGTATTGCCACGGCCCCCCCCGTCCCCGCGCCAGCGACTGGGAACGCCGGCATCCTGCCGGCAGACGACGAGCAGCGTCGCCGGTTCGAGCAGCACGGGCGGCCCGCCCGTGGGGACGGCGCTCCACGCCGCCCCCTTTTTTCCCCTCCCGCACACCGTCGCGCTCCGTAACTTTCCGCCCTCAGGACGCGTCTTGAATTTCGTGCATGACACTGTTTCCATTCCCGCACCATGCCTGATGACGCCGCCGCGCCGTATGACTACGCCCGTTCCCTCGAACGCGTGCGCGCGGGCGACCAGCAGACGGCGCGCGAGCTTGTGGAACGGCTCTACCCGGTGGTCATCCGCATCATCCGCGCCCACCTGCCGCGCCGCGTCCAGGAGGAGGATCTGGCCCAGGAGGTGTTCATGAAAATGTTCTCCCGCATCGACCAGTATCAAGGAACCATGCCGCTTCCGCACTGGGTGTCGCGCATCGCGGTGACGACCTGCATCGACCACCTGCGCGCGCAAAAACGCCGCCCCGAATTCCGCTGGGCCGACCTCTCCGAGAGCGAGGCCGACATGCTCGACCGCGTGCTCGTGAGCGACCAGGCGGCGGCGGACGCGGGCGACACGCTTGCCGCGGGCGAACTCGTGCGCAAACTCCTCGACCAGCTCAACCCCTCCGACCGCATGGTCATCCAGTTGCTCGACCTCGCGCAAAAATCCGTCGCCGAAATCAGCGAACTCACCGGCTGGGGAAAAACCCTCATCAAAGTCCGCGCCTTCCGCGCCCGCCGGAAACTCCACAAACTCTTTCTCGAACTCAAACAAAAGGAACGCTCATGAATCCTTTGCCACCGACCCCGCCCGAGTGGGCCTGCCTCGCCGCCGCCGCGCGCCTCGCCGCCGCCGCGCGCGACACCGCCGCGCCCCGTGGATTCGCCGTGCGCGTCGTCGCCCGCGCCCTGGGCATCACCCGGCCCGCCGCCGCCTCGCTCCTCGCGCGCCTCTCGCTGCGCGCGCTCGGGTGCGCCTGCCTGCTCGCGCTCGCGAGCATCGCGCTCAACTACGGCGCGATCGTAAACGCCATGCGCGAGGACATCGCCACGCTGGGCGAACCCGTGACCCTCGTAGACTCTTCCGACCACGCCTCGTGATGAACAAAAACGTCCTCGTTGTCTTCGCCTTCATCGGCATCTTTTTGTGCGGCGCGATCACCGGCGGCTTTGTCTCGGTGCGCTACGCCCGCGGCCTGGTGCAGAAAAAAGCCGTCGAGCAGATGACCGCCGGGCAATGGCGCCGCATTTCCGACCTTGTTGACCTGACCGAGGAGCAACGCGAAAAAATCGCCCCGAGCGTGCAGCAATTCGTCAAGGAACAGCAAGTCCAGCGCAAAAACGCGCAGACACTCGCCGAAAAACTCAACGCGGACATCGAGGCCGTGCTCACGGACGCGCAACGCGAGGAATCCGCCCGCCGCCGCAAGGAAATCCGCGAAAGCGAGCGGCTCTGGCAACGCTGGATAAAGGAACAGCGCGCCAAATACGGCGACCGCCCGCCCAAACCGAAACCGAAGGACGCCCCGAGGAAGTGAGCAGGAAACGCGCACGCGCGCGCGCGAAAAAATTCCCCGGCGCGGGCAAAACAACGGCTTGATGCGCAAGGCAGTCTGGCGCAAGATTCACCTCCACCTTGCGCGCGCCTGTCCAACACCCATAAAATTCCCGCATACTTCCCACATGAAACTGATCATTGCCATCATCAAACCCTTCAAACTGGAGGAAGTGAAAGAAGCCCTCGCCGGAATAGGCATCGAGGGCATGACCGTCACCGAAGCCAAAGGCTTTGGCCGGCAAAAAGGCCATACGGAGATTTATCGCGGCAGTGAATACACGGTGGATTTTCTCCCGAAAGTGAAAGTGGAAATCGTGGTCGAGGACGAACTCGCCGCCAAAATCGTCAGCACCATCAGCAAAGCCGCCAAGACCGGCAAAATCGGCGACGGCAAAATCTTCGTCCTGCCCGTGTCCGACGCCATCCGCATCCGCACCGGCGAACACGACGACGCGGCGGTCTGACACGCCGTTGCGCCCCGCCCGGCCTCTTTAAGAACCCATCCCCGATTAAAACCAAAACCTCGCTCCTTTGAATAGCCGGGAAAACTGATTTAATCCCGGAGACACGGAGGACACGAAACCATGAGAAACTCACGCAAAGACGCGGAGCGGATAAATAGTGCTGAGTAAAAGATGCAGGGTGAATAAACATTTCCGATTTTAAAGTTGCGCTCCACGCCGTCCGGAGTCTTTAAGCATCAACACATGGCCGGGCACGGCCATGTTTCCCGCAAAACCAATACCTGAAATATCATGAAAAAACTCCTCTCTCTTTTTGTCATTTTTGGATTGAGTCTGGCTGCGCCAGCCGGCGACCGCATCGCCGACGCCGCCGAGTTGCCCGAGGCCGCGACAAAATACATCGCGCAACATTTCCCGAACGAGACCATCCGGCGCGTGACGGTTGACGATGACGACAACCGGAATCACGACTCGAAATATGAAGTCGTGCTGGGCAACCGCGTGGAGCTTGAATTCAACCCCAAAGGCGTCTGGCTTGAGGTGGACGGCGGCGCCGTTTCCATTCCCGAAAGCGTGCTGCCCGCGCCGGTTCTTGAGTATTTGAAAAAGAATTACCCGGACCAGCCGGCGACAAAAATCTCCGTGGAGCGCCGCGGCTACGAGGTCAAATTGCAAAACCGCCTGGAGCTGAAGTTCAACAAAAACGGCAGGTTCTTGCGCATCGACAGGGATTGAAAAGAACCAGTGGCGCGGCGGCGCATCCCGACCAGGCAACGCCCTGAAATCCTGGCATCGGTTGGCGCGGGCGCAAAAAGGGACGGCGGTGTCTTCACCGCCGTCCCTTTTTGGTGTCATGCCATCTGATCCACGCAACATCGGATGCTATTGGGCATTCAACCTCATTAAACTTGTTCGGAAGCCTTGGTCTTGCCGTGATGCAAAAGATCAAGGCGCTTAAACTCATGGCCGGAGCCGGTAGGGAGGCCTCTCCGAGGCCTCCGCCGGGCGGGAAAGAAAGTCTGGATTTTCATAGGTAAATCGGAGCGTGGAAACAGAGGCCTCGGAGAGGCTCTCCCTACCGCCGCCGGCCATTTTGTGAAGCTTTTTGAAGCGACTCGAATTTTGAATCACGGCGAAGAATAGGGGTAGCGAACAAGCCTAAAGAAGACCGGGAAAGAAGAACGAAGAACGAGA
>JAIRTK010000341.1 GCA_031254955.1 Opitutaceae bacterium | reverse complement strand
CGGTCGTATTCGCTGTCGTTGATCGCGGGCGCGGCGCGGCGGTAATAGAGTTCGTCGTGGCGGGCGATGGTGGTGCGGAGTTCGGCGAGGCGGGTCTGGGCGGCGTCGGGTGTCATGTCCAAGGTGGAATGTTAGACAGATTCGCGGGCGGGCGTGAAGCGTGGAGCGTGGGGGTTGGGTCAAAAAAAACGCCTGGCCGTTTCGGGCCGGGCGTTTCGTGTGCGGGGGGTGTTGGCGGCGCGGGGTGTCAGTCTTTTTTGTCGGAGGCGGCGTCGAGGATGTCGCCGAGGTTCATCATGTCGCCGCTGCTGTCGCGGTTGAGCGCTTCGTAGGTGGCGGTTTCGGCGGCGAGTTGGTCGGCGCTGTAGTTGGCGGCTTTGATCGAGAGGCCGAGGCGGCGTTCGGTGGTGTCGATTTTGATGACGCGGGCGGTGACTTCTTGGCCGGATTTGAGCACGTCTTTGATTCTTTCGATGCGTTCTTCGCTGATTTGCGAGATGTGCACGAGGCCGTCGATGCCGTCTTTGAGTTCCACGAAGGCGCCGAAGGAGGTGATTTTCGAGACGGTGCCGGTGACGACGTCGCCGATTTTGAAGTGTGCGTCGATGTCGGCCCAGGGGTCGGAGGTGAGTTGTTTCATGCCGAGGCTGATGCGTTGTTGGCTGGCGTCCACGTCGAGCACGGTCGCGTCCACTTCGTCGCCTTTTTTGAGGACTTCGGAGGGGTGGTTGACTTTGCGGGTCCAGCTCATGTCGGAGACGTGCACCATGCCGTCGATGCCTTCTTCCAGTTCGATGAAGGCGCCGTAGGTGGTCATGTTGCGCACTTTGCCGCGGACGCGGGCGCCGATGGGGTAGTTGTGGCGGACCATGTCCCAGGGGTTGGATTCGAGTTGGCGGAGGCCGAGGGAGATTTTCTGTTCTTCTTTTTGGATGCCGAGCACCACTGCGTCGAGTTCTTGGCCGACTTTGAGCATTTCGGAGGGTTTGGTGATGCGTTTGGTCCAGGACATTTCGGTGATGTGGACGAGGCCTTCGACGCCGGGTTCGATTTCGATGAAGGCGCCGTAGGGGACGAGGTTGACGACTTTGCCGTGGACTTTCGCGCCGATGGGGAATTTGTGTTCGATGTCATCCCAGGGGTTTTTCGTGGTCTGTTTGAGGCCGAGGGAGACGCGTTCTTTTTCGCGGTTGATCTCGATGATCATGACGTCGATTTCTTCGCCTTGTTTGAGCATTTCGCTCGGGTGGGTGATGCGGCCCCAGCTCATGTCGGTGATGTGGAGCAGGCCGTCCATGCCGTCGAGGTCGATGAAGGCGCCGAAGTCGGTGATGTTTTTCACGACGCCTTTGCGGATTTGGCCTGGTTCGATGGATTCGAGGAGGGCGCGGCGTTTGGCGGTGCGTTGTTCTTCGATGAGTTCGCGGCGCGAGAGGACGATGTTTTTGCGGTCGAGGTTGATCTTGATGACTTTGAAGTCGTAGGTCTGGCCCACGTATTGGTCGAGGTTCTTCGGGGGTTGCACGTCGATGTGCGAGGCGGGTAGGAAGGAGTCGACGCCGATGGAGACGATGAGGCCGCCTTTGACTTTGGCGCGGACGCGTCCGGCGGCGACGGAGCCTTCGGGGAATTTGGTGAGGATGTTGTCCCAGTTTTTCTTTTGTTCGGCCTTGTCGAAGGAGAGGACGGGGTTGCCGTTCTTGTCTTCGAGTTTTTCGAGGAAAACGTCGATTTGGGAGCCGATCTGGAGCTCGCCGAGATCGATGAACTCGCCCGCGGGGATGATGCCTTCGGATTTGCCGCCGATATCGACGACGACTTCGTTTTGGCGGATTTCGGTGATGGTGCCCGGGACGATTTGCCCTTCCTTGAGCTTGTCGAAGGAGGATTGCGCGAGCAGTTCTTGCATTACGGAACTCATGTGGCGAATGCGAGGGCGCCGCCGCCTTGCTCCGGGGCGCCGGACCTTCGCAGGAGGCCTTTCGGCCGTTGGTTGAAGGTTGTTTTGACTAAAAACCGGCGGGAGCAACGCGGCGCGCCGGTTTGACCTGGGTGATTGCCGCAAGGGGCGGAACATCCGGCTTTGCGCTTTGAGGGGCAAGCATGAAAATGCGGTATTTGGGGCATTCGGGGCAGCTGGGCATCGGGGTGCAATGCAAACCGGGCACAGTGGACAAATCGGTCAAATCGGTCAAGCCGAGGGAGCCGAGGGCACCCCCTCTTTCTTCTTTCTCTTTCTCGTTCTCTTTCTCTTTCGCTCTCTCGTTTTCTTTTCTCCTCCGAACGGTGCCGCTGGGAGATAAAGATAAAGGGAGGTTTGGAAAATTTTTTTCAATCCGACAAACCAACCGTGAATGGACGCGAATAAACACGAGCGGGAATACCCTAAACTCATAGTTAAACCACGGCCCCACCCGTCTGTCAGCCCGCTAGCGTCACCGCCGAGGCTGGGATGCTTCTCCGAAGCGTCCGAGGACGGCTCGACGGGCCGTCCCTGCCCATGAAAAATGCACGCGGAGACGCAACGACGCCGAAAGAGAGCTTTTTATTAACCGAGGCTACGCGGCGCGAAATTTCGCGCAATCGCGAGCCGCGCAATCGCGCGCCACGCCGTGAAATCGGGGGCAGGCCCGCTCAAAATACCGCCGAAAATAATGCGGAACGATTTGCCGTTGTTTCCGTCAATCAGGCCTCGCGTCCGCATCATGCACCACACCTTGCAGCAGCTTCCAACACTCGCCGCATTCGCCGCCGTCTTGTTTTGCACCAGCGCCATGCCGGGGGCCGCGCAACCCGCCTCCCCCGCTCCCCTCGGCGCGCCGTTCTCGTTCGAGAGGCTTCAAGCCCGGGCGCGCGATCTGGCCGCGACGCCCTACCAAGCCCGCGCCAGCCGCGTGCCGCCGGTGTTGCAAAACCTCGACTACGACCGGCATCGCGACATCCGCTTCGACCCGGCGCAATCCCTGTGGCGCGCGGAAAACCTGCCCTTCCAGCTCCAGTTTTTCCACCCCGGCTTCATCCAGCGCCACACCGTGCAAATCCACGAGGTCGTGGACGGCCATGAACGCCCGGTTCCGTTCGCCCAAAAACTCTTCGACTACGGAAAAAACACCGGACTGGACGGCGCGATCCCGTCCGACATGGGTTTCAGCGGGTTGCGCGTCACCACGCCGTTGAACACCCCCGGCCATTTCGACGAACTCATCGTGTTCCAAGGCGCGAGCTACTTCCGCGCCCTGTCGCGCGGCGCGCGCTACGGACTCTCCGCGCGCGGCCTCGCGCTCAACACAGCCGAGCCTGGCGGCGAGGAGTTCCCCGTGTTTGAGGAATTCTGGGTCGAGCGGCCCCGGCCCGGCGCGCGCGAAATCGTGATCCACGCGCTGCTCGACAGCCCGGGCGTCGCGGGCGCGTATCAATTTTCCATCGCCCCCGGCGACGACACCGTCGCGCGCGTGCGCGCCACGCTCTTCCTGCGCGCCGGCGCGGAAAACACCGTGCGAGTCCTCGGCGTCGCGCCGCTCACGAGCATGTTCTGGTTTGGCGAAAACTCGACCCGCCGCTTCGAGGACCTGCGGCCCGAGGTGCACGACTCCGACGGCCTCGCGATGCACACCGGCGCGGGCGAATGGATATGGCGCCCGCTCGACAACCCGCGCGCCGTGCGCGCCGCCGCGTTCACCGACCAAAACCCGCGCGGCTTCGGCCTCGCGCAACGCGACCGCGCCTTCTCCAGCTACGAGGACATCGAGGCCGCCTATCACCTGCGCCCCTCCGCCTGGGTCGAGCCTGTCGGCGACTGGGGGCGCGGCGAAGTCCGGCTGGTCGAAATCCCCACCCCCGACGAAACCAACGACAACATCGTCGCCTTCTGGGTGCCCGGACAACTCCCGCCCGCCGGGCGCCCGCTCACGCTCGAATACCGCCTGCACTGGCACACCGGCGCCGCCCGCCTCGCGCAGCCGCCCGGTGGCCGCGTCATCGCGACGCGTCAGGGGCACTCGAAAACGCACGAGCCGGAACTCCGGCGCTTCTGGGTCGATTTCGAAAACGTTTCGCCATCAATGCCGCCCCTTGGTGACAGGAGCACAGGCGCGACGCCCCCCGCCGATGACAGGAGCGCGGGCATTCCTGCCCGCGAAATCGCGGACAAGCACGTCCACGCCCCTGTTTCCGCCACCGCCGCCGCCGCAACAGCAGCAACCCCCTCCGCCACCGTAGGGCCTGACCTCGCGTCAGGCCGCGCCCGCCAAACCCGGCTCGACACAAGGTCGCCCCCTGCGCCCGCCACCGCCACCAGCACCACCGCCACTGGCGCCACCACTACCACCACTACCACCACTACCACCGCCGCCACCACCGCAACCGCCGCAGCAACCACCACCGCCATCGAGGCCGTCGTGACCGTCGGCGACGGCGCGAAACTCGTCCACGCGGGCGTCGAGCAAAACCCCTTCAACCGCACTTGGCGCGCCGCGTTTGCCATCAAGCCCGACGGCTCCGGCAACCCCGTCGAACTCCGCTGCTTCCTCCGCGACGCCACCGGCGCCCTCACCGAAACATGGAGCTACCTTTGGAATCAATAGACCCGCCGCTCGACACCTTCCGCCCGCGCACCGGAGCGATGGACGCCTGGAACGCCGCCTACGTGCGCGTCGAGGACTACCTGCGCGCGCACCGCATCCACAACCGGCTCCACCAGAACCGCGTCATCCGCGCCGTGCTCGCGCGCGCCGCGCGCCGCCACGAGGCCAACCCCGCGCTCGACCCCACCACGCTGGCCGCCGAGGAGACCGAGGCGTGGATGGACGAATGGTTCGCCGCCGTGCTCGGCGTCGCGCGCGAGGCCGAGCACGGCCAGCCGTCCTCCGTCCTGCCGCCCGAACGCATCGCCACCACCGGACGCGTCGCGCTGCTCGTCTCGGACGGCGCGGAAAAATGGCCGTATGCCTTTCTGGACACGCGCACCATCCCGCCCGATTTCCGCGACGCCATGCGGGCCGGCCACGTCGAGGCCGGCCCCGACATGACCGTGTCGAGCATGGTGCCGCGCCCCATCGACCTCGGCGCCATCACGGAAGCCGCGGGCGACACGCTGGAGACGCTCGAACGCAGCCCCATGCTGCGCATGTTCGCGCTCTGGCTGGTCTTCATCGGCGCCCTAGCCGCCATCTTTTTCATGACGCGCTGAACCGCGCACACGTCTTGACCAACCCACCCCGCCGCCTCCATGCGCATCACGCCCGCAGAATTTCCCGACCGCCAGCGGATGACCCGACGCCGCCGGGTTTTCTTCACGCTCGTCTTTCTGCTCACCAGCCTCGGCTCCTGGCTGATGGCCGACCTGCTCTGGAACGACGACCAGCGCTTCACCTTCACCGACGGCGCGCTGCTCGCGCTGTTCATCGTGCTGTTTGCGCAGATTTCCACCGGCTTCATCATCGCCATGCTCGGCCTGCTCACGATGTGCCGCCGCCACGGCGACTCCAGCCGCATTCTCGCCACGCTGGCCCCCGGCGAGGAACCGCGCCTCGCCGGCACCGCGATCGTCATGCCCGTGTTCAACGAGGACGTGAGCCGCGTGTTCGAAGGCCTGCGCGTCATCTTCCGCTCGATCAAGGAAACCGGGAAACTGGAGCATTTCGATTTTTTCATCCTCAGCGACTCGAACCAGCCGAACCAGTGGATACAGGAGGAAGTCGCCTGGGTCGAACTCTGCAAACAGGAAGGCGGCTTCGGGAAAATCTTCTATCGCAAACGCCGGCAGCAAATCAACAAAAAGGCCGGCAACGTCGCCGACTTCCTCCGCCGCTGGGGCCGGAGCTACCGCTACATGACCGTGCTCGACGCCGACAGCATCATGACCGGCGAGGCGCTCGTGCGCCTCGTCGCGCTGATGGAAAAGAACCCGTCCGCCGGCATCATCCAGACCGCGCCCCGCCTCGTGAACGGCGAGACGCTCTACTCGCGCCTCCAGCAATTTGCCAACCGCCTCTACAGCCCGCTCTTCCTCGCCGGACTGAACTACTGGCAGCAGGACACCGGCAACTACTGGGGCCACAACGCCATCATCCGCGTGCAACCCTTCATCGACCATTGCGCCCTGCCCGAACTGCCGGGCAGCGAACCGTTCGGCGGACGCATCCTCAGCCACGATTTCATCGAAGCCGCGCTCATGCGCAAAGCCGGCTGGTCGGTCTGGCTCGCGGGCGGAATCGAAGGCACCTACGAAGAAGGCCCGCCCACGCTCATCGACAGCGCCAAACGCGACCGCCGCTGGTGCCAAGGCAACATGCAACACTCCTGGCTGCTCCTCGCCAAAGGCTTCCGCCCCTGCAACCGCCTGCACCTGCTCATGGGCGTGATGGCCTACGTGTCGTCGCCGCTCTGGCTGCTGTTTCTCCTGTTCAGCACCTGGCACATCCACGAACTCATCACCGACGGCATGACCGGCTCGCGAGCCATGACCACGGTGGAACTCTTCGGACGCGCGCTGCGCGTGCCCGACGCCGTGACGCTGTTCGCGCTCACGCTCCTGCTCCTGTTCCTCCCGAAATTCATCAGCCTCTCCCAAGCATTGCGACACGGCGGGCAGGCCGCCCGTTTCGGCGGACGCGCCCGGCTGCTTGCGAGCACGCTGCTGGAAATCGTCCTCTCCGCGCTGCTCGCGCCGGTGAACATGCTTTTTAACAGCAAATTCGTCGCCACCACGCTGCTCGGCCAAGGCGTGTCCTGGATCACGCAACGTCGCGGCGCCGGCGAGGACGACGGCACCGACTGGCGCGAGGCGATTCTCACGCACTATCCGCACATGCTCATCGGCCTCGCGTGGGGCGCGGGCGCGTGGCTGCTCTCCCCGATCTTATACTGGTGGCTCAGCCCCGTGCTCGCGGGCATGGTTTTTTCCATCCCGCTCTCCATCCTGCTCGGCAAACTCAACCTCGGGCGCGCCGCGCAAAAAGCCGGCCTGTTCCTCACGCCCGAGGAAACCCGCCCCCCGCTGGAGCTTGCGCGCCTGCGCTCCAATCTCGAAACCTGCTACAAACACATGCGCCCGCTGGAGACGCTGCGCGCGGATTACGGGCTGCTCCAAGCCGTGCTCGACCCCTACGTGAACGCCGTGCACGTCTCGATGCTGCGCCAGCGCACGCCCGGAGAGGAGGCGCGCGACTATTTCGCCCACCTGCGCGAACGGCTCCTGCGCGAAGGCCCCGACGCGCTCCAACCGAAAGAAAAACTCAGCCTGCTGCTCGACGCCGAGTCGATGATCTGGCTGCACCGCGAACTCTGGCGCACCCCCGCCGCCGCGCTGGCCGAATGGTGGCGCCTCGCCGTCCGCCAGTATAACGTCCTCACCGCCGCGCCCATCACGGCCCTGTATCGGTAAACCCCGAAGCCGAATGCAGACACTTCGCTTACGAAGCCCGAATGTAGGGGCTTCGCTTGCGAAGCCCGTCACGGAAGCCCGTCACGGAAGGACGCCACAGATTAACTTCCGCCAGTGCGCCGGCGCAGTCGCAGGAAACACACACGCGCGCGACTGCCGTCCGGCAACGGGCTTCGCAAGCAACGGGCTTCGGTCCGGCAACGGGCTTCGCAAGCGAAGCCCCTACATCCGCCGCCGCGCGCCTCCGAGTCCGCTGAGTCTCTTCGCTCAAGCCTTCTTTTGGTTAGACGCTCATAAAACCCTCGCCATTCCGAAGAGCCGGGAAGTGGGGGGGAATTAACCACGGTGACACGGAAAGCACAGCACCATGAAAAAGAATTTCACCCTAAAAAAAACTCCCTCCGCACTCCGTGCCCTCCGTGCCTCCGTGGTTAATTCCCACTCCTCTTCCCGGCTCTTCAGTCCGCCACCTCCTGCCACCTCCCGCCACCTCCCGCCGCCTTCCGCCGCCGCTCTTGCCTCGTCCGGGCGCATCTGTCAGCGGTGTGGCCTCCTGTTCACATGGCAACCGCATGAAATCCACGCCCGAAAAACCACCGCTCACCGGCGAGACGCTCGACACGCTCGCCGCGCGGCTGCGCGAACACGGTGAACCGGCCTTCCGCGCCAGACAGATCCTCGAATGGATTTATAAAAAACGCGTCCGCGCCTGGGACGAGATGACCAACCTCTCCAAGCCGCTGCGCGCCTGGCTCGCGGACACCTTCGACCTCATGCCCGCCACGCTCGTCCTCGGACGCGAATCGTCCGACGTGACCGACAAACTCCTGCTCGAACTCCGCGACCGCTCGCTCATCGAGACGGTCATCATCCGCGCGCCGCAGGACGGCGTCGGCCTCGACCACTCGCGCAAGACCATCTGCATCTCCACCCAAGTCGGCTGCGCCATGGCGTGCGCCTTCTGCGCCAGCGGACTCGCGGGACTGAAACGCAACCTCGACGCCGGCGAGATCGTCGCGCAACTCCTGCAAGTCTGCCGCCGCGAAGATGCGCGCACACCGCGCGCGCGGGCCGAACTCGCCTCGTTCGACAACATCGTCGTCATGGGCATGGGCGAACCGCTCGCCAACTACGACGCGCTCATCCGCGCGCTCACCATCATCAACGCGCCATGGGGACTCGGCTTCGGCGCGCGCCGCATCACGGTTTCCACCAGCGGCCTGGTCCCGAAAATCCTGCGCCTCGCCGACGAGCCGCTCGGTTTCCGGCTCGCCATCTCGCTGCACGGCGCGACCGACGAGGTGCGCGGCAGACTCATGCCCGTCAACAAAACCTGGCCGCTGGCGAAACTCCTTCCCGCCGTGAAGACGTTTTCCGAAAAACACGGACGCATGGTGACGCTCGAATTCATCCTCATCGAAGACCTCAACGACACGCCCGGCCAAGCCGAAAAACTCCGCGACATCGCGCTCGCTCTCCACGCGCACGTGAATCTCATCCCTTGCAACACCGTCGAAGGCCTCCCGTGGAAACGCCCGGCGGACGCGCGCCAAGAACGCTTCGCCAACGTGCTCCGCGACGCCCGCGTGTCGGTGACACTGCGCCGTGAAAAAGGCCACGACATCGACGCCGCCTGCGGACAACTCCGCCTGAAGACGGAAAAAGAACGGGAAGCCGCGGCTTCGCTTGCGAAGCCCAAATGCAGACGCTTCACTTACGAAGCCCGAATGTAGACGCTTCGCTTACGAAGCCCGAATGCAGAGGCTTCAAACTGCCCTGATGTTACGCGGCGCTCAACCGGCGCGCGCGACGGGGTTTGTTATGGAGTGCGGCAGCGTGCTGCCGCTTTTGACGGCGCGACAAGTCGCGCCGCCCCACCGCCCGAAGGAAGCCTGGGAGGAAAACGTGGCGGGCTGGCAAGCCAGCCCGTCAAAAGCGGTGGCAAGCCACCGCACTCCATAAAAGGCCCTCCTCGTAACATCAGTTAATCCCTGATGGGCAGTTTGGAAAATTCAAATTCCACAGTCCCAAGGTAGGGAGGCCTCGGAGAGGCCTCCCTACCTTGGATTGGTTTGCGTTGGGTGGGCCTTTGTCACCAGAGGTTGCGGAGGCCGGGTGAAGGTGTGGGCGAGGGCGGGGGCGGCGGTGGGGATTTGGGCGCAGGCAAGAGCCACTCCCACCTCGGCGACTACTTCCGGCGCATGCGGACTCGACCGGGCGCCCCCAAGACTATCACCGCCACCGCCCATAAACTCGCCCGCATTATCTTCCACCTGCTTAAATCCCGACAACCCTGCGACGCCTCCTCCTTTGCCCGCAACGAAGCCGCCTGCCAAAAACGCCGTGAAGACGGCCTTCGCAAACACGCTCGAAGGCCTCGGCTTCGCCCTCATTCCTCTACCGGCCTCGGAAGTCGTTTCTTAGAGCATCTAACAAAAAGAAGGATTGAGCGAAGCGACACAGCGGACAGAGAGGTACGCGGCGGCGGATGTAGGGGCTTCGCTTGCGAAGCCCGTTGCCGGACGGCAGTCGCACGCGTTTGTGTTTTATGCGACTGCGCCGGCGCACTGGCTGAAGCAAACCCGTGGCATCCTTCCGCGACGGGCTTCGCAAGCGAAGCCCCTGCATCCTCGCCTTTCATACCGTCTTTCGGCCTGCCCTATTGTAATTTTGTTAGACGCTCTAAGAAGGTTTTTGATTAAGAAAGGGTATTATTCTGTCACATGGGAAACGCCCCCTTGGGCGCGGAAGCGCCGGTAGGGAGGCCTCTCCGAGGCCTCCGTCGAGCGGAGAGAGCGGTTTGTAATTTCATGGGGAAATCGAAGCGTTTTCGCGGAGGCCTCGGAGAGGCCTCCCTACCGGCGCTCCCGCGCCCGTCCTTTTGCGGTTGCGACACAATAAACCGAGAAGGCTCAGAGGCACACGATGGAATGCTTGTTTTGTCAGGTCACTCGCAGACTCGTAGAGGGCTTCTTGGGCCTCTTGATGGCTCTTTTAGTGGTTGTTTTCAGACATTGAAAATAGCGGGGAGCCAGAAAACGCCGCCAGGCGGACCGCGTGGCGGATGTTTCCGGGCGGTGCGGCGGCTGCGTGGAAACAGCGGTG
>JAIRTK010000323.1 GCA_031254955.1 Opitutaceae bacterium | reverse complement strand
TCAGTCCGCGACCGCCAAACCCGGCTCGACCTTGTGTCAGGCCGCGACCGCTTATCCCTTATTTAAAGGCTTTCTCTTTTTAACCATTAACCACGGAGCGCACCGAGGGCACGGAAACATGAAGAACTCACGCAAAGACGCAGAGACGCAAAGCGTCTTTATTTTCATTCACTGAAATTACGCGAACGGAGGTCTTTTGCCCCATCAAGCGCAACACGCCCGCGGCAGGGAGGCCCTTCCACGTAACCTCAGTGATGAAAACACCCTCTCCGCGCCTCCGCGTCTCTGCGCGAAAACACTCCTCCCTCCGGACTCTGTGTCCTCCGTGCCTCCGTGATGGAATCCCTCTTTTCGCCCCTCCAAAAGAGTGAGATTTTAATAAAGATAACTCCTAAGTTTAAGCTCAGGCAGCGGCGCGCCCTCCAATTTCAACCCCACCCTCAACCCCATCCTCACCCTCAATTTCACCCTCACCCTCACCCTCAACCGCCGCCGCCCTTTTTCCTTGCCCGCCGCCCGCCGCCGCCAAGCATCAACGCCCCGTGGTTCCCGACGCAGATTATCGCATAAAACTCCCGGTCTTTGAAGGCCCGCTCGACCTCCTCCTTTTCCTCATCCGAAAAAACGAGATCGACATCTACGACATTCCCATCGAATCGGTCACGCGCCAATACCTCGACGTGCTGCACGGCATGAAGGAACTCGACCTGGAAATCGCGGGCGATTTCTTCGTGATGGCGGCCACGCTCATGGAAATCAAAAGCCGCATGTTGCTGCCCAAAGGCCACCATGCCGTTGACCCCAATGCCGAGGACGACGACCCCATCGACCCGCGCTACGAACTCGTCCACCAGCTCCTCCAATACAAAAAATTCAAGGAAGCCGCGCGCGAACTCCAAGAACTCGCCACATTTCAGGACAACAAACTCCCCCGCCTCGTCACCGAGGAAAAACCCGGCGAAGGAGACCGCCCGCTCAAACCGGTGGACCGCATCGACCTCTGGAACGCCTTCAACCTCGTGCTCCGCCGCCTCGCCGAAAAACTCGTCGTCGGCGAAATCCAGGACGAACAAGTCACCGTCTCCGACCAGATGGAGGCGATTCTCGAAAAACTCCGCACGGAAAAAACCTTCCTCTTCACCAGCCTCCTGCCCGGACGCGTCGAATTGCGCCTGCTCGTCGCCTCGTTCCTCGCCGTGCTTGAGCTTGCCCGCCTCGGCAAACTCCGCGTGCGCCAGAACGACGCCTGCACCGACATCATCTGCACCGCGCGCGACAACAACCCGCCCGCCGACACCGACGCCGCAAACGACGACGACGATGCCACCGCCGCCGCCGACGACGACACCACCACCGAAGGCGCCACCGCCTACGACGCAAACGCCGACGCGGAAGCGCCCCAATCACAAGGTAGGGAGGCCTCTCCGAGGCCTCCGGAATCGCCCCCGCCCCCGGAAAACCAGCCTAATCCAGAACCGCCAACGCCGTCCGACGGAGGCCTCGGAGAGGCCTCCCTACCAGAAAAGCCCATCGAATCCGCACCCGCCGCCGCACCCACCGCCGACAACGCGGACGCCGACGATGCACCCACCGCCGCTCCCGCCGACGCCGCTCCCGACAACGCCGCTATCACCGCTCCCGCCGCAGCCGCAGCCGACACCGCAGCCGACGACACGCAAAACACACTTGAAACACCCGCCGGCACCGGCACCGTGGCACCGTGAGCAAAAAGCCCGCCAGAAAAAAAACCGTTCGCGCCGGCCTGCTCGGCGTCGGCCTCGACAACGACGACGGGCACAAACGCGTCACCACCGGCGAACAATTTGCCATCTTCGGCGGCTCGTCCGAGACGCACGAACGCATGACCGAGACCCTCGTAAAAACCTTCGAGACGCTGAAACAACGCGGCAAACACATCGCCGAAATCGACCGCAAGGAACTCGCGGAAATCATCCACCAATCCTCCCCGCGCTGAAAAGGATGCGCCGCCGCCGCGCTTTCCGCTTTCGCTTTCCGGGCATTCCCGCCATTTTATCCCCCCGCATCGCTTTTCCATTCCACCCTCAACCCGCAACACTCAAATCCATCCGCAAGCCATGTCCGACAAAATCGAGCACCTCACCGCCGACACCTTCAAAACCGCCATCGCCACGGGCACCGTGCTCGTCGATTTCTGGGCACCCTGGTGCCCCCCGTGCAAAGCCATAGCCCCCGTGCTTGACGAAGTCGCGACCGAACTCACCGGCAAGCTGAAAGTCGCCAAACTCGACATCGAGCCGGATGAAAACAAGCCCCTCGCCGTCGAATACGGCGTGCGATCCATCCCCACCTTTATTATTTTCAAAAACGGCGTGGAGGCCGAGAAAATCGTCGGCGTGTCCACCGTGGCGACCAAGCCCGCCTTCATCGCCAAGCTCCAGCCGCACCTGTGATTGCCCCGGCGCCGGCCCGCGCCCGCGCCCGACGTGCATGCCTTGGGAGGAGCGAGGCGCCCCCCTCCCCTCCCGCCCTCATGCCACCCGCCCGGATGCCTACCCGCCCGGATACAATTTCAAAGTCGTGCGCCCCGGAAGCGCTCGCGCAAGGAGCGGCGGCGTCCCGCCGCCGGACGAGGCGAAGCCTCGCCTGTTTGTCTGCGATTTGACGCACGAAAGCCGGCGGAGGTGGGATTGCGCAAAAGTCGGCGGGGGGTGGGATTATGCGAAAGCCAGCGGGGGAAGGGTTGCGCGAAAGCCGGCGGGGGCGGGGCGCTCGCGTTGCTCGCGTCCGGCGGCGGGACGCCGCCGCTCCTTGCGCGGGCGCGGGCGCCTTTCCCCTTCCCTTTTGATTCTGACACCTCTTTGAATCACACTCAGACCTGATTTAGAGCCTTTCCTATTTAGTCTGTCGCATGGGAGACGACAGTTTGGCGCGGGAGCGCCGGTAGGGAGGCCTCTCCGAGGCCTCCGCCGAACGGAGAAACATGTTGGAATTTCACAGG
>JAIRTK010000251.1 GCA_031254955.1 Opitutaceae bacterium | reverse complement strand
CGATATTCAGATGTTTTTCAATAAGTTATAAGCAGAATTCAAAGAAAAATTAGATGCGTTTGCCCTGCCCTACATCCTCGCCTTTCATACCGTCTTTCGGCCTGCACTATTGTAATTTTGTTAGACGCTCTTAATAAATATCGTTCTCGTTCTCGTTCGTCTGAGTAGCACGCGCGATAACCCCTAAAATCAATCCATAAAAACTATATTCAGCCGGCTTTCACCCGCGCGATGGCGAATCGTCGGTGCCCTCCAACGTCCGCCTGCTCGGCCTGCCGCCCTACAGTCCCGAACTCAACCCCGTCGAGGGCTTGGGCGAGCGCATCAAGGATGCCGTCAGCAACAAGCTCTGGACGAGCCTGCGCACCTTGGAGGACGCCATCCTTGATGAAATCGCCGCCATCCGCAACGGCGGCGCGGCCGTCTCCGGCATGATTCACGCCTGGATGCGCGCTCAGGCAAACGCTTCAGATTCGGCCTAAAGTGTGATTATGATTGGTAAATGGTATAAAGTGTGATTATGATTGGTAAATGGTATAATTTCCGCGTTTCCTTCCTTCCGCGCTTTCGCGATTAAACCGGATTTTTCAAACCGCCTTTTTGCAGGGGCGTCGCTTGCGAGGCTCGGCTTGATGACCGTGCGCCAGCAACGGGCTTCGCAAGCGAAGTCCCTGCATGGCTCTGCTTCCAAAGTGTCCTGTTCACCGGGAAAGGGGTTTACTCGTTAGCCATCGTCGCGGGGGAGTTCGCCGGCGGTCTGCATTTCCTTGAGCAGCGAGGTGAGGTAGGGGATGAGTTGTTTCTTGCGGCTCACGATGCCGCGCAGGTCGAAAATCTCGTCCTTTTCGACATGCGGGTAGGAAATGCGCTCGATGAAGTTCGTCTCGCCATGCGCGAGGAGCAGCGAGTTTTGCGAGTTGATGTCGGTGACGAGCAGGCAGGCAAAGGCGAGGCGTTCGTCGGCGCGCAGCTTTTGCAGGGCGTCGCTGAGCGGCTTGGCGTGTTTCCAGAAATTGCCGAAGCCCAGCTCTTCGACTTGCGAGACCGAGAAGCGCACGCCGTCCTCTTGGTAAAGTTTGAAGTCGGAGCGGAGCACCGAGGCGGGCGGGTTGGCGAGGATGACGGAGCCGGAGTTGAAGATGGCGCCGGCCAGCTCGCGCGCGTCCACGCCGGCGATTCCGCCGAGCCAGCGCAGGAGCGCGGCGTCTTTCGCGGTGGTCGTCGGGCTGTTGAGGTGGAGCGTGTCGGCGATGATGCCGCTCATCATGAGGCCGGCGATGTCGGGCGTGGGGAGGAGGTTTTCGCGCCGGAAGAGGTCGGCCACGATGGTGCAGGTGGAGCCGACCGGTTCGTTGATGAAGAGGATGGGTTGCTGGGTGTTGAGCGCGCCGAGGCGGTGGTGGTCGATGACTTCGGCGATGGTCACTTCGTGCGCGCCGGGGACGGCTTGCGACATTTCGTTGTGGTCCACGAGCACGAGGCGCGTTTTCACGGGTTTGAGCACGTCGGTCTTGGTGACGATGCCTTGGAGGAGGCCTTCGTCGTTGAGCACGAGGTGCGCGGCGGCGTTGCTGGTGGCCACGCGGCGGCGGAACTCGGAGAGCGGCACGTCGGGGCCGACGGAGGCAAACCGGCGGTCGATGAGGCGGTCGATGGTGGAGGCGGTGCGGATGACCCACGCCGTCGTCGCCGAATCATAGGGGCTGACGATGAAGCTCACGCCGGCTTGGCGGGCCTGCCCGATGACTTCTTCGTCCACGGGCAGGTCGCCGGTGACGACCACGGCGCGCACGCCGATCTGGATGGAGCGTTGCTGGATGTCCCAGCGGTCGCCGACGATGATGAGGGTCTGCGATTCGGGCACGCCGGCGGTTTCGGCGAATTTTCCAAAGGAGCGGATGTCCATCGCGCCGACGCGCACGTAAAGCGTCTCGCGCCGGTCGGGTTCGACGACGTGGAGCACGCGCGCGTGGAGCGCCCGCGCGATGTGCGCGAGCGAGGTCTCGACTTTGCGCATCTCGCGCGGTTCGCGGACGCGGGGGACGAAGTGGCCGCCGAGTTGGAAAATGCTGAGCGTGCCGAGCACATGCCGCCCGCCGTCGGTGACGGGGAGCACGCGCACGTCGTGCTCGTCGATCAGGGCAAGGGCTTCGGCGCAGGTGGCGGTGAGCGGGGCGGAGACCACGTCGCGCACCATGATGTCGCGCACCCGCGGGGTGACATCGCCGAGGTGGAGCGGGAGCGGGGTGTGGAAGCGCCGGAGGATGGTGTCGATGCGGTCGTTGGAGTTGCCGCAACGGGCGGCGACGCAGCCGGGTTCGCCGCGCGCCTCCTTGAAGGCGGCGTAGGCGATGGCGGCGCAGACGCAATCGGCATCGGGATTGCGATGGCCGACGACATAGGTGAGCGGCGCGGCGGCGGGGGCGGCGGCGGAGGTGGTGCCAGTGGAGGCGGGGGCACCGGAGGTGGAGGGGACGACGGCGGAGGTGGGGGGGCTGGCGGCGACGGGGACGGCGGCGGCTGAAGCGCCAGCGGAGGCGAGGGCGGCGTCAGCGGAGGTGGGGGCGTCGGTGCCGGCGGCGGCGTGTGGTGGTGTCGGTGTTGTGGGTGCGGTCCGGGTCATGCGCGGTGGAAAGATGGCGGACTGTGATACGAAAACATCACCGATGCAACCAGTGGTATCGCAAGTAATGGGCCGCTCCGTCCCGAGGGAGCAGTGTGGCGCGGAAAGAGGCTTCGCCCCACACAATGCCCGAGGATGGTGCTCGAGGATGGTGCCCGAGGACAGCATCCATCCACGCGGCAAGCCGAGAAGGAATATCACGCCGTCCGATGAAAGAGGCGGATTAAGGCGGATTATTGACCGGCCCGGCGCCGGGCTGGCGCGGATTGGCTCTATTTTATTAACCGAGGTTACGCGCGGCGTATTTTATGGAGTGCGGTGACCTGTCACCGCTTTTGACGGGCCGACCTGTCGCCCCGCGACGATTTTCCCTCGGGCGTTCCACGGGCGGCGCGGCGGGGCGGGGCGGCGCGGGGCGCGGCGGCGCGACAGGTCGCGCCGTCAAAAGCGGCGAGAACTCGCCGCACTCCATAA
>JAIRTK010000200.1 GCA_031254955.1 Opitutaceae bacterium | reverse complement strand
CCCTTCATCCACCCCGTCCTCTTCGTGTTTTTGCGCTTCTGCGTGAGCTATTCATGGCTCCGGGGCTTCCGGGTCTCCGGGGTTAAAAAAGAGAGAAAGTTTAAATCAGGGATAAGTCGTCAGGGCATGATGTTTAGAGGGTTGGGATGGAAGTTAGCCTTTTTTAAAAAACCTCTGGCTTGGCCTTCGGGTAAAAACGTCACAGTTTCGCGCCCCGTTGAACGATCGTCACGCCACCACTACGAAGCGCCCGGCATTCCTGTCGCGGGGCAGGGCGAAAGGCGGGGAGAGTGACGCGGTCCACCGCGTCACGGGCTGGCGGCGTTTTGTCCTCCGTCCGCTCAGCGTGGCGATCCGGCTTTGGACGGCCACGCTGCGCATCGAGATGTCGGCGGAGGTGCGCCGCCGGCTCGAAAAAACCGACGGGCCGCTCGCGGTCCTTTTCTGGCACAACCGGCTCTTCGCCATCAGCGAAATTTACAGGCGGCATCGCAGCCCGCGTTCCATTTACGGGTTGGTGAGCGGAAGCAGGGACGGCGCGTGGCTGGCGGAGTTTTTTGAATTTGCCGGCATCAAGACCGTGCGCGGCTCGTCCACGCGTCATGCCCGCGAAGCGGTGGGCGCGCTGGTGCGGGCGATGCGCGAGGGGCACGACATCGGCATCACGCCCGACGGCCCGCGCGGGCCGTTGCATGATTTCAAGGGCGGCGGCCTCATCGTCGCGCGCCGCGCGCAGGCGTCCGTCTTGTTGCTCGGGCAGGCGTTCGAGTCGGCCTGGCGGCTGCGGAGTTGGGACCGGTTTTATCTGCCGCGTCCGTTTTCACGGATACGGGTTTACTGCGCGCTGGTGCCCGCAGGCCAATTGCGCGCGCGCGATGCGGGCGCCGCCGGCATGCTCCGTTCCCGCCTCCTCGCCATCAATCCCGAGGGTTCCGAATCGGGGGCGGCGGAGCGCGCGGTGGTGTGATACCCATTCCCAATGAAAATCACTCTTTTGCAGGGGCGTCGCTTGCGACGCCCGGCCTTTAACCGTGCTCCAGTAAAGGCCGTGCTCCAGCAGCGGGCTTCGCAAGCGAAGCCCCTACATGGCTCTGCTTCTAAAGGGGCCTGTTCACTGGGAAAGGGTGTGAGGCCGTCCGCGTGCGCGCGCGCCGCGGGCGCCGTCACCAGACGGGGAACACGGGCGTGATCACCAGTTCGCCGCCGGGCGACACGGCGTAGTTTTCACCGGACGACCAGACGAGGTCGTTGACGAGGAGCTTGAAGAGCACGGGGCTGGCGGCGTCGTTGAGCGCGATCGCCCATCGGTCGTCGGCCACGCAGTCGAGCGCCACGCCGGTTTCCCAGTTCAGCCCGCCGCCTTCGCCGCGGACATAGAGCGTGTTGCCGAAGCCGATGTCGATATTGGCGACGATGGTGGTGACGACCGGGCGTTTGATTTCCGATGGTTGTTTCGCAACGGGAGCCACCGCCTTCGCCGCCGCCGCAGTGATGCGCGGGCTGGTTTTGGCCTTGGGCGCCGCGATTTTCCTCGCCGCCTTCTTGGCCGGGACGGGCGCCGGCGTCGCTGGGGTAGGTTTGGCTTTGTTGGTCGTTTTTTTCATGGTGTGTGTCTCCGTCGTGGTTGAATTTTTCAGACAAGGAGCGTTATCCAGGCCGGCGGGCTTTTTCGCAATAGTTTTTATTGCACGGGGTTATTTCCGGCGCTCGGCGGAGGCCGCGCCGGCGGGTGCAGGCAAACCTGCCGGTTGCTGGAAAATTGGTGTTTACTAACACTGCCGGTTCCTTCACAACTTCCGGCCCTGCATGGGGCAGTAGCTCAGTTGATAGAGCGCGTCGTTCGCAACGACGAGGTCGCCGGTTTGATCCCGGTCTGCTCCACCAATACCCGGTTCCCGCCGATGGCGGGGGAATGGCAAGGGAACAAGCGGCAAGTGGCCAAGTGGCAGGAAGAACAACGCTGGGAGGCCGCCCAAGGCGGGGCCATTCCCCTCTGTCTTCTTTACTGGTTCTTCACTGGTTTGAGTGGCGTTTTTTTTCTCACGCAGAGGAGCGGAGACGCGGAGCAGTTCGGGTTTCCTCTCTGCGCCTCCGCGTCTCCGCGTGAGTGTATCCGTTGGGTTTCAGAGAGCGAAACGAGCAAGGAACCTCTTTACTGCTGTTACGCGCAGCCTCTGTCGTAACGCCGACTGGCGGACTGTTGCTTCGCTCGAAACCCAGTCTGCTTCAAGGCGGGCATTCGGCCCGTCAGCAGGTTGGGTTCCGAACGAAGCGAGAAGCCTGATAACCTGCGTTACGCAAGCAGCGCATAACCTCAGTTCTTCTCTCTCTTTATTCTTTCCTCTTTATTCTTTCTCTTTCTCTTCCCTCTTCTCTCATTCCTCTTTCTCCCGTCATCCACGCCATGCCTTGCGGGAAGGAGAAAGAGGAAAGAGGAAAGAGGACGAAGAAAGAATAAAGAAGAAAGAAGAAAGAGGAAAGATTCCGGCAGGGGGGCGTCGCTTTGAGTCGCGCCCTGCAAAACGGGAGGGGGAGAGGGGGCGGGTTATTTCCCTTGGCCGGAAAGAAAATACAGGGCGAGGGGCAGCAGGATGAAGACGGCCATGACGACGTAGAGCACGAGTTTGGCGCGCGCGGCTTTTTTCTTGTCTTCGGGCGTGGGCGGGGAAGGAAGGTCGTTGTCCATGATTGCGTGCCACCCACAACAACACTTGTCTCGCGCGATGCAATCCCGGCGCAACCGGCGCATTCCTCATGATTGAACAACTTGCCATCCTCGCCCCCGGCCTGCTCGGCGGGTCCGTCGCCATGGCGGCGCGGGCGCGCGGCGCGGCGCGGCGCATCGTCATCTGGGCGCGCCGGACGGAGGTGCGCGACGCGCTTCGCCCGCAGCCGTGGTGCGATGCCGTGGCCGGCACGCCGGAGGAGGCCGTGCGCGCGGCGAACCTCGTCGTGCTGGCCGCGCCGGTGGAAAAGATCATCGAACTCGCGCGCCGGATCGCGCCCGCGCTGCCGGACGGCGCGATCGTCACCGACGTGGGCAGCGTGAAAAACCGCCTCTGCCGGGAATGCCGCGCCGCCCTGCCGCCGCGCGCGCGCTTCGTCGGCTCGCATCCGATGGCCGGCAGCCAGAAGACCGGCTGGGAAAACGGCTCGGCGGAGTTGTTCGCCGGGCGCACGTGTTTTGTCACGCCGGAGAGCGGCGCCGACGCGCAGGCCGCCGGGGTCGTGGCGGATTTCTGGCGCGCGCTCGGCGGCAGGACGGTTTCCGTCACGCCCGCGCAGCACGACGAAATCGTGGCGAACATCAGCCATCTGCCGCAGGCGCTCGCGACGAATTTGTGCGATTTGCTCGCGCAAAAAAATCCCGCCTGGCGCGAACATGCCGGCGCGGGACTGCGCGACACCACGCGCATCGCGGCGAGCGACGCGACCATGTGGGTCGAGATTTTCCAGCAGAATCGCGACGAGGTTTTGCGCGCCCTCGACCAGTTTCAGGCGCGACTCGCGGGCTTGCGCGCCGCGATCGACCACGGCGACTGGCCCGAAGTCCGCGCGCGTCTCGAACGGGGGAAGGTTTTTAGGGATTCGCTGGGGTGATGCCCCCCAATCTTTCTCGTTCTCGTTCTCTTACTCGTTCTCGTTCTCTTTCTCGTTCTCGTTCTCGTTCTCGTTCTCGTTCTCGAAACGTTGCGAAAAATAAAAACAAAAGAGAAAGAGAAAGAGAACGAGTAAGAGAACGAGAACGATTTTTTTTGGGGGAAGGCTGCTCTTCAACTTCAACTAAAACTCATCCGCGAGTTGTTTTCCAGATAGCCTGCGATTTCGCGGGCGAAGATTTCGCCGAACTCCTCGCGTTTTCTTTCGCCGATGCCGAAGATGCCTTCCATCTCCGCGACGCTCACCGGGTAGGCGCGCGCGAGTTCGCGCAGCGTCTTGTCTCCAAAAATCACATACGCCGGCACGCCGCGCTCGTCGGCCAGCTCCTTGCGCAGCGCGCGCAGTTGCGCGAAGAGGATTTCGTCGCACTCCACGTCGCCCTCGCGCCGGGTCGCGACCCGGCGCGCCTTGGGCGAGAGCATCGGTTTCGTGAGCAGCAGGGGCTTGCGCGAGCGCAGCCATTCCAGGCCTTCCGCCGTCAGCTCCAGCACCGGATACTCGCCCTCGCTTTGCGCCGTGTAGCCGAGCCGCAGCAACTCGCGGCCCACCGCCGCCCATTGCGCGCGCGGGAGTTCCGAGCCGATGCCATACGTGCTCAGCCGGTCGTGGCCCCAGCGGCGGATTTTGTCGGTGTCCGCGCCGGTGAGGATTTCCACGATGTGGTTCAGCCCCACGCCGAACCGGCTCGCCTGCCGCGCGCGATAGACGCAGGACAGGAATTTTTGCGCAAGGACGGTGCCGTCGTAGGTCTCGCGCGGTTCGAGGCAGTTGTCGCACGCGCCGCAGCCGCCCTCCGCGGACGAAAAACCCTCGCCGAAATAGCCCAGCAACTCGCGTCGCCGGCATCCGGCGCTTTCCGCGTAGTGGAGCATCTGGCGGAGCTGCGCGCGGGCGATGTTGCGCTCGTGCTCGTCGGCGATTTCGTCGATGAAATGCGTCTGCTTCGCCGCGTCGCCGCCGCTGAAGAGCAGCAGGCAGTCCGCCGGCAGGCCGTCGCGTCCGGCGCGCCCGGTTTCCTGGTAGTAGCCTTCGATGTTTTTCGGCAGGTCGTAGTGAATGACCCAGCGGACGTTGGGTTTGTTGATGCCCATGCCGAAGGCGATGGTCGCGCAGATGATTTTCACCTCGTCGCGGAGAAACAGCTCCTGGTTGCGCGCGCGTTCCTCCGCCGTCAGGCCGGCGTGATACGCGCGCGCGGCGAAGCCTCGGGCCGCGAGCGCCTCGGCCACGCGCTCCGTCGTCGCCCGTGTCGCGCAATACACGATGCCGCTCTCGTCGTCGCGGTTTTTCAGGAAGGCGATGATTTGCTGGAGCGGCCCGTCCTTCGGCTGCACGCGGTAGGTGAGGTTGGGGCGGTTGAAGCTCGCGACGAAAAACTCCGGCTCGCGCAGCCGCAGGTGTTTCACGATGTCCTCGCGCACGCGCCCGGTCGCGGTCGCGGTGAGCGCCATCACCGGCACCTCCGGCAGCAGGTCGCGCAACGCCGCCAGCTGGCGGTATTCGGGGCGGAAGTCGTGGCCCCACTCCGACACGCAATGCGCCTCGTCGATGGCGAGCGCGACGACGTTCCAGACGCGCAGGTTTTCCTGCCAGCCGTCGAGCATGAGCCGCTCCGGAGCGACGTAGAGCAGCCGCCACTCGCCGCGATGCAGCCCCGCGAGCCGGGAGCGCGCCTCCGCCGCGCCGAGCGACGAGTTCAAAAACGTCGCCGCCACGCCCGCCGCCTGAAGCTGGTCAACCTGGTCCTTCATCAACGCAATCAGCGGCGAGACGACCACGGTCAACCCGGGCCGATGCAGCGCGGGCAACTGGTAGCACATCGACTTGCCGCCGCCGGTCGGCAGCAGCGCGAAGACATCGCGGCCTGCCAGCGACGCCTCGATGATTTCACGCTGGAGCGGACGGAATTCCGGATAGCCAAAGGTGGTGTGAAGAGTGAGTTGCAGGTCGGGCACGGCGAGACGCGGGCGAAATGGAAAATCCGGCATCCTATGTCCACGGGCCGCCGGCTCAATGCAGAAAACACGCGGCGCCCCGATGCGGGATGTGCTGCGCAAGGGTCGCCACCCCAAGCGCGTCCGCGCAAGGAGCGGCGGCGTCCCGCCGCCGGACGAGGCGGAGCGCTGCGCGTTTGCGCTTGAGTTGCGCAAAAGCCCGCGCGGGAACGGTCCGCGCGTGCAGGGTGCTCGCGTGGCTCGTGTGGCTTGCGTTGTTCGCGTGGTTCGCGTGACGCGCAGTGCGCGTGGTTCGCAGGGCGCGCATAACGCGCGTCCGGTGGCGGGGCGCCGCCGTTCCTTGCGCAAGCGCGCTTCCTCATCCCTTTTGATTCTGTCACCACTTCCGACCCCGTTTTAGACTTGAGCGCCCCCTGTCCATTCGGAAGGGGTATGATAATCACTCCGGCCCCCCATCACTCCGAGCTTCGGCTCTTGAGCAGTGTGAAAAGGGTTCAGCATGGGTATTGGATTTGTTCGGAATCCCCGGTATTTCGCCGTGATACAAAATACAACCCCCCTTCACGACTGGCCGGAGCCGGTAGGGAGGCCTCTCCGAGGCCTCCGCGAGAACGCTTCGCTTTCCCCATGCCACCCCGCTTTCTCCATGCTGCTTCGCTTTCTCCATGCCGTCCCGATTCTCCCATGCCGCTTCACTCTCTCCATGCCCTCCCGCTTTCCCTATGAAATTCAAACTGCCTGCCCCTCCCGACGGAGGCCTTGGAGAGGCCTCCCTGCCGGCTCCGCATCCCATCCGTCACGGCGAAAACCGGGTTTCCAAACAAGTCTATTGAAAAAGAGAATACCCCGGCGCCTGTCCCGAGGATGAATCTTCCCTGCTGATTTCAGATGCCCCGGAGCTTGCACCGGGGAGTTTTACTTCAGAGCCATTGTTACAATTCACTGAATGTAGGAGCAGATGTATTCGAGGATTCCGGCCCTCACCTCGATGGTGAAGCCGGATTTGGCGGGGATGTCGAAGTGGGCGCCGGCGGCGTGGCTGCGGGTGTCGGTCTGTCCATCCAAGGTTACATGGCAGGCGCCGGCGACGAGTTCCAGTCGTTCGGCGGCGTCGGTGCCGAAATGATACGAACCCGGACGAATGAAACCGAGGGTTTTTTTGGTGCCGTCGGCAAAGATGAGGGTATGGCTGGCGACACTGCCATCGAAATAAGTGTTGGCCTTGGTCAGCACGGTGACGTTGGTGAATTGGGTTGGGATGGATGACATGGGTGAAAGGAAACAGGCGCGCCCAAGGAACGGCAACTCAAATGCCACCCGCCCTTTGTCTCCTGTGCCGTCCCAATGGCTGAGAAACGTTGCATGAGGTCAAGACCGGTCCCGCGAAAGCGGCTGGCGTGTGCTTTCCATGCTACATCGCCAGTCCCGCAGCCAGCAGCAGCGCGTAAAGCGCGAGCAGTTTTCCGGTGTCGCCAAGGAGCGCGATTCGCTGCGCCGGCCCGGTGTCGCGCCGCAACCGCCTCGCGTGCGAAACCGCCAGGGGCGCAAGCAGCAGCGGCAGCATCACCCACGCCGAAAATCCCCGCGCCCACAGCACCACCGTCACGCCCAGCGCCAAGGCCAGCGACACGCGGAATTGCGCGCGCGCCGCGCCGCGCCCGAAACGCACGATCAGCGTGCGTTTGCCCGCCTTGGCGTCGGTTTCCATGTCGCGATAGTTGTTCACGAGCAGAATGTTTACTGAGAGCAAACCGATTGCCGACGCGACGAGCATGGCCTCCGCCGTGAGCGCGCCGGTTTGCACGAAATAAGTGGCCCCGACCGCCACCAGGCCGAAAAACACAAACACAAACACATCGCCGAGTCCGTTGTAGGCGAGCGGGAAGGGGCCGCCGGTGTAGGCGATGCCGCACAGGATGCTGGTCACTCCGATGGCGAGCAGCGGCCAGCCTCCGAAGCGCAGGAGGGTGAGGCCGGCCAGAAACGCCGCGGCGAACACCAGCCACATCGCGACGCGCATCGTCGCGGGCCGCACCCAGCCCATCGCCACGGCGCGCCGGGGGCCGACACGCTCGGCGGTGTCGGCGCCTTTTTTGTGGTCGTAATAGTCGTTGGCAAAATTGGTTCCGATCTGGATGAGCAGCGCAAACGCGAGGCAGGCGAGCGCCGCCGCCGCCTGGAATCCGCCGTCGTGCCAAGCCAGCGCCGAGCCGGCCAGCACCGGCGCCACGGCGGCTGGCAGCGTGCGCGGGCGCGCGGCCTGCAACCAGATTTGGAAGCGCGACGGGCGTTCAGTCATGCGCCGGTTGGTTGCGGTTGACCCACAAAAAAGCGGCGGGCGGGCCGCCGCTTCCCATGCCTTCGCCGTCCGCGTTCACTTGGAGTCGGGCGGCGCGATTTGGTTGATGAAATCCATCAACGGTTTCGCCTCGGGCGCGCATTCGACGAAGTTGCCGTAGAGCAGTTCGGGCATCGTGTAGTTGGTCTTGTGGAGCACGCGGTTGGCCTCGTCGTTGCGGCTCATGTAGCCGGTCTTGATCGTGGCGCCGGCCATCAGGCCCTTGGTCTTGGTGTAAACCAGCACGGGCGTGTCGAGCACTTCCTGGCTCACCGCCTCGGCCTCGGCCCAATGCGGGCCGGCGGCGGCCTTCGCGTCCACGCCGACATTGAAGCGATTCTTGAACAACATGCGCGGCGTGGCGTCGTCGGTCATGACATAAATGGTCTCCACCGCCTTGCCGCCGAGTTGGAAGCCGACGCTGGCCTCGCCCGCGCGGATGAGCACGGGGATGCTCCAGCTGCCGTCGGGCTTGCGGGCGAGGATGACGCCGTAGCCGCCGCGCATGCCGAAGATGACGCCCGCCTCGAATTGGTTGGTGATGACGATGGCGCGCGCCCGGTCGAGCACGACCCGTGGGATGACATGCTGGCTGCCGGGCGCCATGAACTCGCGGATGATCGCCTCGCACGATTCGATGCGCTTGATGCAATGCTCGCGTTTCTCGGCGGCGTTCGATGAAAGCGCGGCGAGGCAGCACGCGCCAAGGACAAGGAGGATGAGTTTTTTCATGGGTGGAAAAGGATTGCCGCAAATGATGCACGAATGGAGCGGTGTTGAAAAGCGCGGAGTGCGATTGTTCTTCAGGGGGTGAATCGTTTCACGTTTTCTTGCCCGTTCCCGTTCGCTTA
>JAIRTK010000190.1 GCA_031254955.1 Opitutaceae bacterium | reverse complement strand
CGCCTCCCACGGGCACGAGCAAAACACGCAGCGGTGGTTGCAGACCCGCGTGACTTCGAGCACCGCCGTGGCCGGGAGAAACAACACCGCCGGGCAGGAGTCCGCGCGAGCCGGCGAAGCCCCGGACTCGCCCGCCTTGTGTTCGTCCACCCTGTTTTCGTCCGCCGCCTGAAGCATTTTTCCCGGAGCGGGACTGTCCGCACGGGGCGCGTTTTTTATATACGGCATCATTGAGGGGCCGTCCGTCCGGTTTCCGGCGCGCGGATGATGAGTTTCTGTCCGATTTGCAAACGCTCCCACTTCACGCCGGGATTGAGTTCATGCAGTTCGGCGAAACGCAGGCCAAATTTTCGGGCGATGTCCATGCCCGTATCGCCGGCGACGACCACATAAATCAATGCCGACGAATTCCGCCCCGGTTTCCGTCGCCCCGTCTCTTCCGTCCCTTTCATCCGGCACGAGCCTGATTTCCGTGCCGGGGCTTTCGCCGAGCAACTGCCTGAGCCGGGGCAGGGATTCATTGAGCGGAAAGGTGCCGTCGTTGGACGTTTTCTGCTCCAGCGAGCCGGGAAAAAATCCGAGCAAAAGACGAAGATCACCTTCCGTCACTCCCCGCGTAATTGTTTCCCTTTTCCCGTCCAAACGGATGCGCAGCCGGGCCTGCGGCGAATCAAAGGTTTCCGCGTCCGGCGAAACAGGCCGTCTGCAATGGCTGCAAAACTCATCCTCCAGCAGTGTCACCGCCTTTGTATATTTTTGAATTTCCGAGACCAGCCGGCGCATCGTCGTCAATTTCCACGAGACAAAAACAACGGCGGAATCCCGGTTTTCTTTCGCGCTGGCGTAGAGTGTTTTTTGTCCGCATTGACGGCAGAGGTATTCGGCGCGGTTCGGTGGCACGGCCGGTGCGTAGCACATCGCCTCCCATTTTTTTCCCGGAGCGGGTTCGCTTTCTATGCGCGTGAGCATTTCACGGAGCTTTTCCCGGCTGAAACCGGAAAGAGCTTTGGCCGGTGGAAGCGGCGCGGCGATCACCCGTGGCCCGACTTGGGTCGGCGTGTCGTTGGTTTTTGCGCCGGCGCGCGCGGCAAATGCAAGGAGCGTCACCACCACGACGGCAAAAACCAAAAGCAAGAGGATATACGCAATGGCAGCGAGCATGGCCCGAATCTGCGGAAAGCGCGCAGAATGCTCAAGGATATCCTGCGCGAAACTGTCAGCGTAACAATCACTTGTTTCCAGTCCCGGAGGAGAGCTGGCGGCGGTTGAGCGCGGGTGACGCGCGCGGCAGGAACACCCAAGGAAAACTTCGTAGTGCTTCGTAGTGCCTGACCTCGCGTCAGGCCGCGCCGCCCTCGACGCCGTCACTCCGCGCGCGGCAGGCTCGCCCTCGCGCGCCTGCCTGATAACCGGGCAAGTCACTCCGCGCGCCGCAGCACGAGCATCGCATCCTCGCCGGTCGCGAGACTGTCGCCCGACTCGCGCAACTCGCCCGCCACGCCCAAGCGCGCGAGTTCATCGAGCAAGTCCCCAAGCTTCGGATACGGCTTCCCGCCCGGCCCGGACACGGGATGCACGCGCGCCTCGCCCCGGCTCACGCGCGCCAGTTCGCGGCACGCCGCCACGTGAAACGCAAAATCGAAACGCGTCCCGTGTTGAAACAGGAAATGCGCGCACAGCACCAGGTCAAACGCCCCGTCCGCAAACGGCAGCTCCGGCAATTCCGCGCCCACATAACGCCCGAGCACAAACCGCTCCGCGTAATCGTGCAGGAACCGCGCCGCCGCCGCCCGCCGCCGCGCCTCGGCCTCATTGACCGACGCAAACGCCCGGAAACGCGCCAGCCCCGGACGCGCCCGCAACCGGGCAAACTCCTCGCGATAATCAATCGCGACATACGTCGCCAGCGCGTCCGCGGAACGCCCGTAAAGCGGATCGACCGCCACCGCGTCGCAACCCAGCGCGCACGCCTCGGCGGTGAACGACGACGGCCCGGCGGCCACGTCCAGCACGGCGCGCCCGCGCAGGTCGGCGGCCGGGTCGAGGGAGAAAAATTGCGCGTATTCCTCAAGCGCGCGCCCGAAAAACGGAACCGAATGGTGCTCGGCCCCGGCATGACTGGTGAAGAGATCGGATGAAAGAAGAAGGCTCATGATGGTGACGGGATTTGCCTCGTGACAGGGAGGCGGTGACGGGGGCGGTTTTTGTTGGAAATCAAGACGCTCCGGGAGGCGCGCCCGTTTCCACCGCGGGTGATTTTGCATCGTGGAAACAAAAAACCCGGCGCTCGAAAAAGGGCCGGGCTTGGCTGGTTTGCGGGGAGCGACACTCGCGGGCGCTCGCACCGGACGCACATGCGCGTCACCATCGCCAAGCCGTCCGGCGCCACCACCAGCCGCGCGCATAGGTCAGCGCGGGCACGACAAGTCTGGCATAAAAGGCGGTGGCATTCATAAATCGCCGCCATCCATGCGCGCCAGCGCCTCCGATGCAAGTTTGTTTTATGAATTTTCGAGGGTTTCACCAAACTGCGCCGTATCACCACGCATGAACCCACCGCGCGACCCGCACGACCCGGACCCGCTCTCCCGCCTGTTGCAAAGCTGGCGGACGACGCCGGCGCGCATCGGCGACGAGGCATTTGCCGCCGGCGTGTGGCGGCGCCTCGGCCCCCGCGCCGAAGCCCGTGCCGCGTTCGCGTGGCTGCCCCGCCTGTTCGCCTCGCCGCTGGCGGCCTGTTTCCTCGTAATCGCCTCCGCGCTGGCCGGCGGCAGCGCGGCGCTCGCCTACAACCACGCGACGAAAACCGAGCGCATGGCCGCCGCCTACGCCCGCACCATCGACCCGCTCCAGATGGCGCCCGCCGGCACCCGCGCCGGGCATTAGAGCCACCGCGCTATCTGCGTCACCTCGCCACCGCACCGTCTTCGCCACCACGCCGCCTTCGCCGCCACGCCGTCCTCGCATTCCGATAGTTCCTCCCGCTCCTCCACGCATTGCTCATGAAAAACCGCCGCGCCATCATCCTCATCCTGCTCGCCATCGCCAGCGGGCTGGCCGCGTTTTTCGCCACGCGGGCGTTTCGCGTCAGCAACCCGTCCGGCGACGAAATGCGCTGGCTGGCCGACGAGTTTGCGCTCACCCCGGAGCAAGTCGCCGTCATCCGAAAACTCGAAGCCGACTACGCGCCGGTTTGCGCGGAGCACTGCCGCCGCATCAACGAAATCCGCGCCCGGCTCGCCACGCTGGAAAACAACTCGCCCGACGGCGAAGCCGCGCGCGCGCAGTGGGCCGAACTCGTCCGCGAATGCAACGCCGCCACCATGCGGCACCTCGAATCCGTCGCCGCCGCGATGTCGCCCGGGCAAGGCCGCCGCTACCTCGCCCTTGTCGTTCCTAAACTCGCCCGGCACGAACACACGCACCCCTTCGGATTGAAATAAGTAAGCCCCGCCCCCCTCCCGCCCTCCCGCCTCCCGTCTTCCCGTCTCCCATTCCCGCCTCCCGCCACCACCCTCCCATTCCCGCCTTCCTGCCAAGAGCCTATCCCTGATTTGTCCCTGATTAAAACCTCCGATTAAAACCTAGCTCTTTTGAATGAGCGGAAAGAAGAAATTAACCACGGAGACACAAAAAACACGGAGCCATGAAAGAGCATTTCATCCTGAAAAAACGCCCTCCAAACTCCGTGTCCTTCGTGCCTCCGTGGTTAAAAAGAGAGGAATTTAAACAAAGGATAATTCCTTACGCTTGCATCCGCCCATCCTTCAATCCGCAATCCTCACTCCGCATCCTTCACTCCGCATCCCTCTCTTTGCATCCGCATTCTCATGAACCACCTCTCGCCCTTTCTCGCGCTCGCCACGCTCCTCGCGCTCGCCGGCGCCGGCGCCGGCTGCCACTCCCACATCGTCAACCTCAAGCAGCAAATCAACCCGACCTACCAAGCCCGGACCTTCGCGGACATCGACCAACGCCAAGCCTACGACGCCTCGCTTGCCGCCCTGAGACAAATGGGCTACCGGCAAACCGGCGGCGGTGCCGCCCAAGGCCGGATCGAAGCCATCAGCGAAATGCTCGGTTCCGGCACGCCGCAGCAATCCCCGCGGCAGGTTGCCATCGCCATCCGCATCAGCCCCACCCTTGAAGGCGGCGCGAACGTCGAGACCCTCTTTACCGACATCCGCCAAGACGCCTTCAACTCGCGTGAAGGCATGGGCAGCAAGCAGCCCCTCGCCGAAAGCCCGCTCTATGACGTGTTCTACAAACACCTGGCCCGAGCCGCGTCCATGTCCGCGCCTCCGCCCCGGCAGCCAATCAGTAACTGAGGTTGCGCGCAGCCGTCGTAGCGCAGGTTTTCAGGCCTCTCGCTTCATTCGGAACCCAACCCGCTGAGCATGCAACGCGTGCGTGGCACGAAGCAGACTTGGGTGTCTGCGTTACAAGTCTGCGCTACGACCGAGGCAGCGCGTAATCTCAGTTAATAAACGTATCCGTGCCGGGAGGCCCAAACAATCCGTCTTGGTGCGCTTGTGCGGCGCGCTCCATGTTATCGGCAGACTCATCCCGCCGAGCACCACGCCGACAAAAAGCAGATTGATAAGCGTGCGGCCCAACTGCCAGATACTGCGAGCCATCACCGGGACAAAACCCTCTTGGCGCC
The DNA here is from genome assembly GCA_031254955.1 of Opitutaceae bacterium. Taxonomy (GTDB): domain Bacteria; phylum Verrucomicrobiota; class Verrucomicrobiia; order Opitutales; family Opitutaceae; genus Termitidicoccus. The sequence continues at coordinate 600 of JAIRTK010000190.1, read as the reverse complement.
GGAACCGGCACCCTAGGATAAACCGCCCCACCTCCAGCGCGGACAGCGCAAAACCGCCCAAGAACCGCTGGAAACACCGGTAGGCCGACCTCGTCATGCCGCGATGCGAACAGGCGCTGAGCAGGGGCAGATTGACCGTGCGCCGCACCAGCACCGCCCCCACCAGCAGCGCAAAGCAATCCAGCCGCGCCTTGTGCCATGCAAGTTTGCTTCCAGGCGTATTCGCGATTTGATGGACCAACTTGGCCGCATGAAATTGCCCGGATGTTGTATTTTTATCACACCCAATCTCTTGCCCTGTTCCGTCATTTTCAAATCCTTTCTCTCTTTTGTCGTGTAGTGCGGGCATTGGGTTGAAGTGAAGTGCACCCTGCGGCATGGCTGTCCGTCGCCGGTGGCCGGGAAGTCGTCGAAGTCCGAGAAGCCGCCGGCGTGGCATGGATTGTCAATCCGTGGCGCTCCGCCGCCGTGCCCTCGCTGTGCTCCGCCTTGTCGCACCCCGCCGTGCACTCGCCGCGCACCCCGCCGTGCACTCCGTCGCCATGCACTCCGCCGCGCCCTCGCCGTGCAACCATCCCGCCACACCTTTCAAAAAAATTT
>JAIRTK010000536.1 GCA_031254955.1 Opitutaceae bacterium | reverse complement strand
GGGTTGCGGGATGGTGGCAGGCATGGGCGCGGTCATGGGCGAGCGTGGGCAAGCATGGACGGGTGTGGGCGAGCGTGGACGGTCATGGGCGGTCGTGGGCGGGTGCGGGCGGTCATGGGTGGGTGTGATGCTGGAGCTGTCGTCGCCACGGCCCAAGTTTCTTCTTTATACCCATTTCCAATGAAAATCATTCTTTTGCAGGGGCGTCGCTTGCGACGTCCGGCTTGATAACCGTGCGCCAGCAAAGGCCGTGCGCCAGCAAAGGCCGTGCACCAGCAAAGGCCGTGTTCCAGCAACGGGCTTCGCAAGCGAAGCCCCTACATGGCTCTGCTTCTATAGGGTCCTGTTCACTGGGAATGGGTATGGCACGGATGTTTAATTCATTGAAAAACAAAGGGTTTATCTGTGTTATCCGTTAAAATCCGTGCGATTCGCGGTCGGCTTGGAGGGTGTTTCTTAATAAGGTTTTTGATTAAGAAAGGGTATCACTCCTCTTCACCCAACACGCATCACCCCATCACTTCCCCGCTCTCCATCATTCGCGCTCCACTCCGCACTCAAGTCCCAGCTCACGCAGCAGGCGGTGCGCGGTGGCGGCGGGGTGGTCGAAATCGGCGGGCGCAAGCGGCAGGCGGCGCGGGCCGGTCGTCTCGTGGAAAAACCAGAGCACGCCGGCTGTCGCATGGGCGGCGGCGGCGGTGTGGCAGCCTCCGCCCAGCGCGGTTTGAAAGGCGCGTTCCAGCGCCACGCGTCGCGCGGTTTCCGCGTCGAGCGCCCCGGCTAGGTGCGCGGCTTCGGCGGCGCGGCATTGCACGGCGATGGCGGCTTGGCCGGTCGCGGGGACCATGTGTTCGCAGTCGAGCGCGCGGAGGGTCACGCCCGGCCATTCGGCGATGCCGAGGCGGCGCAGGCCGGCGGCGGCGAGCAGCGTCGCATCCGCGCCGTCTTCGCCCGCCGCGATTTTGCGCAGGCGGGTGTCCACGTTGCCGCGAATCTCGGTGAAGGTGGCGGCGGGGAAGAGCAGGCCGATTTGCAGGCGGCGGCGCGGGCTGCCGGTGGCGATTCTGGCGGGTTGCGTCACGCCGGCGCGCACGACCAGCATGTCGCGCGGGTCTTCGCGCGGCAGGCAGCCGGCGAGGGCGAGTCCGTCCGCCATGTCGCCGGGCAGGTCTTTCGCGCTGTGCACGGCGGCGTCGGCGGCGCCGCGCAGCAGCGCTTGTTCGAGTTCGCCGGTGAAGAGTCCTTTGCCGCCGCGTTTTTCCAGCGACCATTCCGTCTGGCGGTCGCCGGTGGTGACGAGGGGGAGCAGTTCCGTCTCCACGCCGAGCCGTTCCCGGAGGCGTGTCGCGGCGAGGCGGGCTTGGGCGAGTGCGAGGGGGCTTCGGCGGGTGGCCAGGATGAGTTTTTTCCCCGGCATGGGTTGCGGTCCTTTCTTTCAGGCGCGGCGCGTCTAGATCGCGCTGAATTTCCCTTTTTCCATGAGCGGGAGCATGACGCCGTTGCGGAAGAGCGAGACTTGGCCGGTGCTGGAGGAGACGGCGATGGCGATGCACTGCGCCACGACCGAGATGGCCGCCGCCGCCGCATGGCGGCTGCCTAGCCCGCTGGGCAGCGCGTGGTCGTTGTCGCTTGCCTGGATGAGGCTGCCGGCTGACATCACGACGCCGTCGCCGCGAATCACAAAGGCGCCGTCAATCGAGGAGAATTCTTTCACCGTTTCGTCCATGAAGGGGTTGAGGATGTTGCGGTCTTCTTCTTTGTAGCCGTAAAATGGGTTCATCACGAGCGGCTTGGTCAGGGTGTCCACGCGGGCGGTGTCGCCGAGCACGAAGAGGCAGCCGACGGGTTTGCCTTCGCGGCCTTCCACGGCGAGTTCGATGGCGATGCCGAGCACGCGTTCGAGCACTTCGGGTTTCACGTCGTCGGGGAGCAGGTCGGTGTGGCGGGTGAGGAGGGTCTGGAATTCGCGTCCCACGTCCACCACCACGACGGCGTCGAACTGGTTGGAGCCGGCGATGCCGCCCAGGCAGCACACGCGGTCGGTGAAGTTGAGCACGCCGCGCGTGATGGCGACGAGGATGGCGCTGCGTAGTTGCGCGAGGCGTTGTTTGGAGAAGGTGCGCACTTGGATGATGGTTTCAAACACGCCTTTGAATTGCGCGGGGTCGAGGAGCGCGCGGGTGACGAGGAGCGAGCGCATCCCGGCTTTCCAGTCGCGCAGTTCGACGGGGCCGGAAAAGGTGTCGCCGAAGACCATGATGGCGCTGCAATCCGCGCCGCGCGCCACGCGCCCGGCTTCGTGCATCATCATGCGGTTCACGCGGTTTTGCCGCGCGGCGCGCTGGGGCGGGGCGGTCAGTCCGCCGAAGGCCGCGAAGAGGCGTTCGTGCAGGTCGCCGAGCGTGGGCGCGTCGATGAGGGATTTTACGAAGTGTTCGTCGTCCATCAGTCGCGCGATGGCGGTGAGCACTTGCAGGTAGTCGCGCGCTTTTTCGTCGGCGAGCAGCATGAGGATGAGGCGGGCGGGTTCGTCGGACTTGGTGCCGTCGTGGTGCACGCCGGTTTGGCTGCGGCCGATGGCGAGGATGTAGCGGCGTCCGAGTTTCACCCGCACGTGCGGCAGGGCCACGCCTTTGCCGAGGTAGGTGGTCATGGTGCTTTCGCGCTGGATGAGGCCGCGCAGCAGCGCGTCTTGTTTCAGGTCGGGGAAGCGGCTCAGCGAGACGGTGAGGAGTTCGTCGAGCGCCTGCTTCATGTCGGCGCCGTGCAGGTCAATCACTCGGCTGCGGGCGATGATTTTTTCGAGCCGCATGGTTTGGCCGTTTTGAGTGTCCGCCGCCGGTTACTTTTCCCATTCGAGCGCGCCTTTGCGCACTTCATACAGGAGGCCCAGCACGATGACAAAGATGAAGAACAGGATCGGCGCGATGATTTCGATGTGGTGCGCCAGGAACTCCCGGTAAACCACCGCCCAGGGGATGAGAAAGACGACTTCGATGTCGAAGAGGATGAAGAGCATCGCGGTGATGTAGAATTTCACGGGGAAGCGCGTGCGCGGCGCGCCGTCGGAGCGCACGCCGCATTCGTAGGCTTCGTCGGTGAGCCGCGTCCGTTTTCTCATGCGCTGGCCGGCCAGATGGCTGGCGCCAATGACAGCCGCCGCGACTCCGGACGCGAGGCAGATTTGGACAAGGACGGGCAAATAGGTGGCGGATGACGACATTGGTGCGAGAGGATGGGTCACCATCGTTTTTGCGACAAGGCATTTTCGTAATGTTGTCGCAAATAGCGCGGGGAGGGGTGGGAGGGGTGGGAGGCGGGAAAGGCACGGGAGGGAGGTGGGAGAGGCACGGGCGGGAGGAGGGAGGAGGAATTATTTAACCACGGAGGACAGGTATGCGGTCAATCAAGTGGAAAGTGTCATATTATGAGGTGTAATATTGAGGATTTGAGGAGGTGACGGGCAAAGGCGTCGCGTCGGGCGAAACCTGCTTGGTTGATGGTATCTTTGCCGAGCAGGGTGGCGAGCTTGAGCAGTTGGGTGACGAGGTGAGCGATGGTCTCCCGCATGTCGGTGTGGTGGCCCATGAGCAGGTGCCAGATGCTCACCGTCAGCTTGCGCACCACCGCCGCGGCGGCCAGGTTGCGGTGTTTGCACACGGCCAGTTTTCAGCCCCATTGGTGCAGGGGGTCGCCGCGTTGCGCCAGGGCGTTGTGTGCGCTTTGCAACAAGATAGTGTTCAGACTCTTGAGTCCTCAGCCGATGCCTTTTTCATGGTCTCTGGCGTCGTTGCCCGACTGGGTTTGGCGCGGCGACAGCCCGGTGTAGGCGCACAGTTTCTTCGCCGTGGCGAAGCGGCGCACCTCGCCGATTAGCACC
>JAIRTK010000531.1 GCA_031254955.1 Opitutaceae bacterium | reverse complement strand
CTTTTCATGATATTGAGCCTTTATCTCAATTTTCAATTTGACCATCCTTTTTCCCGGACAACACTTTGGGACTTTGCTCCGTTCAATTCCCACCGTCCCGCGTGCCGTGAAAACATTCCTCCGCTCCGCCCTTTTCTGGACCCATCTCGCAGCCGGCGTCATCGCCGGTGTCGTCATTGCCATCATGTCGTTCACCGGCGCGGCGCTCGCGTTTGAAAAGGAACTCATCGCCTGGGCCGAGCGCGACATCCGCCGCGTCGCGCCGCCCGCGCCCGACGCCGCCCCCCTGCCCCTCGACGAACTCGTCCGCCGCGCCCGCGAGGCGAAGCCGGACTTCAACCCCGCGAGCATCGCCATCGACGCCGACCCGTCCGCCCCCCGCACGCTCGCCGGCGCCGGTCGCGGCGCGCCGGTGTATTATCAAAACCACTACACCGGCGAACTTGTCCCGCGCGGCGCGCCGCGGATGCGCGCCTTCATGCGCACGATGTTCGTCTGGCACCGCTGGCTCGGTTTCGAAGGCGACAAACGCGCCGCCGGCAAGGCCGTCACCGGCGCGTGCAACCTCGCCTTTGCCGTCCTCGCCGTCAGCGGGCTTTACCTCTGGTGGCCGCGCAACTGGACTTGGAAGGGCCTGCGCCCCTCGACCATCATCCTCGCCAACCTGCGCGGACGCGCCCGCGACTGGAACTGGCACAACGCCCTCGGCTTCTGGACCGCGCCCGTCCTGATCGTCCTGACGCTCACCGCCGTGCCCATTTCCTACGCGTGGGGCAACAAGCTCGTCTACACGCTCTTCGGCGAGGAGGCGCCGACGCGGCCCGGCCCGCCGCCCGCCCCCGAGAAGCCGCCGCTGGTCATCACTCCGCCCGCCCCCGGAGCGAGGCCGCTCAATGCCGACGCCCTCGTCGCCCGCGCCCAAGTCCAACTCGACGGCTGGGAGCAAATCACCTTCCGCCTCCCGTCCGAAGCCCCCCAGACGCGCCGTGGCGCCGCCGGTCAATCTGCCGCCGGTCAACCTGCTTCCGGGCGTCCGGCTGGCGAATCCCGCGCCCAAGCCCGCCCGCCTCGCGAGCGCCCCGACGCCAAGGCCGGGGCCGCGCCGCGACCGGTCACGCTCACCGTGCGCGAAGCCGCGCGCTGGCCGCGCATCGCGACCGTGCAGGCGCATTTCGATCCCTACACCGGCGATTTGCTGCGCCGCGACGAATTCGGCGACAACCCGCCCGCGCGCCGCTTTCGCATCTGGACGCGTTTCCTGCACACCGGCGAGGCGCTTGGCTGGCCCGGCCAGTTGGTCGCCGGGCTTGCCAGCCTCGCGGCGCTCGTCCTGTGCTACACCGGCCTGGCCCTCACTTGGCGGCGGTTTCGGCCAACGACACGGTGACGGAGCTTTCCTGAGCGTTCCTGAGGAAAGAGAAAGAGAAAGAAGAAAGAAGAAAGAGGAAGAGGAAGCGGAAGAAGAAAGAGGAAGCGGTAAGAGGGAAGAAGAACGAGGGAGGGACACCAGTTTGAGTTATACCCATTCCCAATGAAAAATAATCTTTGCCGGCAGGGGTTTTCGCCGAAACCGCCGCGCTGGCGCATGCCTAGGCCTGACGTAGCGCAGACTTCCGAGTCTGCTTGGCTTGGGCGGCGCGGAGCGCCGTCGGGCAGGTTTGGAAACCTGCGCTACGAAAAGGCCTTGGCCGGCAGGGCGATTTCGCTGTTCCGAGCGAAGCGAGAGGCCTGACAACCGCCGCAAACGCCCCTCGGCAAACGGCGGCGGCCTCGGCGAGACCGTCCTGCCTAAAATATAAATCTCATTCTGAATGAGTATTTCAGCTTGGGGCGCCCGTCGGGTGAGCGCCGCATTCGATGGCATCAACGCAGCGGGCCGTGCCTGCGGGAGCCGGGATGGGCGGGCGGGGCGTTTTCCCCGGAGGGCGCCTTTTCTTTTTCGGCGTCCTGCCCGTTCACCGAGGCGGGGGCGCCGCCGGTGCCGGAGAGCGCGCGGGCCAGGCTGGTCGGGCCGTAGGCGAAACGCCACTTCGGCTCCTCAAGCGTGCCGTCAAGGCGCAGTTCAAGCGCCGTGGAAAAGGGCGTGAGCAGGAAGCCGACGGTGGCGCCGATCACGTTGCGGCTCTCGCGGAAGGGATAGAGTTTGGCCTTCATGCGCATTTCCTTCGCGTCGAGGTAATACGAGCCGTTCATCGTCACGCGCGCCTGGGGGCCGGTGATGATGATGTTCTTGTAGGCGATTTCGCGGCCTTTGAGGTCGTAGCTGCTGGAGGCGTCGGTGAACTGGAGCGAGGTGAAACTGAAGACGCCCGCGTGGCGGAGCGCGGCGGAAAGGCCGCCGAGCAGGTTGACCTCGGCGAGGTCGGCGTCGGTGATCTCGGTCACGCCGGAGCCTTGGAAGGAAAGGAGGTCGTCGTAGTTGCCGCCGGCGGAGACGCGGGCGTGCAGGCGGCCATCGGCGACTTTTTTCTGGAACTTGCTCACGGTGGGCGCGGGTTTGCCCGCCTTCAGGGCGAGAAATTTTTCGGCGGTGCCGATGGCGAGGCCGAGGCGGGCGCGGTCGAGGTTGGCGTCGAAGCTGACAAAGTGTTTTCCGGGCGCGGTGCTCACCCGTGCGCGTCCGGTGAGGTTGCCTTCGGCGACGATGGCGGAGACATCGGCGAGGGCGATTTCGTCGTCGCGCACGCGGGCGGCGAAGGACAGGTTGGCGAGCGGGAAATCGAGAAAGGCGCTGTCGCCGAGGGAGCGGAGGGTGAGGTCGATTTTTTTATGCGCGCCGCCGGGCGCGGCAGGCCCGTCGATTTGCCCGGTGATGTCGAGCGCGGGCGGGCGGATGAAGGTGAGCGGGTCGGCCTCGGGGGGCTTCCGTCCGAAAAGGGGCGCGGCGTGCGCGGGGTCGATGTCGCTTTTGCAGGAGAAGGTCGCGCGGCGGAGGGCGCCCCGGACGAGGTCGTAGTCGTAGGTGAACGCGCCGCGGGCGATCCCGGAGCCGAGCGTGAGGGTGCTTTCGATGGCGTCGCAAAATCCGGGGCGGATGAAGAGGAGGCCGCGCGCATTGTCGAAGGGCACGCCTTTGAAGACCGGGCGGGCGGCGTTGACATGGAGATAAACGCGGGTGCGGGCGGAGTCGCGGAAGTCGCCCCGGACATCGACGCTGGCGCGGGGCGCGGGGCCGGGAAACTCGAAGTCGTCCCAAAACTCGGGCCACCAGTCGCCGAGCCACCCGGAGATGCCGTCCGGGCGGAGCGCGCCGTCGAGGAGGAAGCGGTAGTCGGCGGCGCGGGTGTCGATGACGACGGTGCCGCGCGCGTGGCTTTCGCCTTGGGTGAGCGCGGCGCGGGAGAAGCCGAGCACGCCGTCCTTGTATTCAAATTCCCCGTGCGCGGAGTCCACGCGCACGTCGTCGGCGAGGGCGGGGCCGCTGGCGAGGAAGCCGCGCGCGGAGGAGATTTTCCAGCCGCCGGCAAGCGTGATGGCGGCGCCGACCGGGATGGGGGATTCGGGTCGGATGACGCCGGCCCAGCCGGGGCCGAGAAAGCTTTCGGCCAGCTCGATGAGCGGCGCGCCGACGCGGGCATCGACGCGGAGCGTGGCGTCGCCGGCGCGCGCATCGGCGTCGAGGGTCAGTCCAAGCGGTTCGTCGAACAGGCGCGCGGCAAGGGCGACATCGAGACGCGGGCGGCGTCGCGGGGACGCGCGAAGGATGATGTCACGGATGGTGAGGCGCGGGGTGAACAACGCGCCGATTGAGAGCGAGATGGTTTGTTGCGCCCGTAAATCCCAAAGTCCGAATCCCAGGTCCCAGGAGAGGGGAGGAGTGGCGGCGGGGGGAGCGG
>JAIRTK010000512.1 GCA_031254955.1 Opitutaceae bacterium | reverse complement strand
CGCCTCCGTCGCCCCCGCCGCTGCATCCACCCCGAAGCATTTCCCCGTTATTCTGCCGCATGTAGGGCGCGACCTTGCGTCGCGCCGGGATTGGTTTTCGCTGCCTGCGAAGCCGCTGTTTACCGTGGCAGAATAACTAGAAAATACTCCAAACACATCCTCCGCCACCGCCCCCTTCATCGCCGCGCCCATCGCCAACGCCCCCGCCCCCAGGAGCAAGCTGGCGACAGCGACAAGCGCGCCGCGCCCGGACGGGTTTGCACGGAGAATCGCGGCTGACCGGAAACGGCGCAACCAAAGGCAAGTCGCGGCGCCGGTGCCGCGGGCGGAAGGATGATTTTTCATTCGAGCGATGAAGTCGGAGAAAAAACGCGTCGTCAGGTATTCGGACTCCGGGCGCGCGGGGAGAGAAGCCATCCCCGACATCCCCTCCGGCCTTCACCCCGCGTAGCAGGCGGGACTGGCGGTTTACCCGGCGCAGGGGAAACCTGCGCCGGGACGGGAGGGAAAAACGCTCGATACCGCAGCGCGACTGTCGCCGGTTTGCACGGCGTTCCCTGAGGCGATGCGCGTCGGCCCTTTTTGAGCAAAAGGGCCAGGAAAGGGTTTCAAAAAACAGGAAGCGCCAATTCATTCCCCGACGCCCTCCACGTCAAGCCTGCCGTCAACCCCCGCCAGTCCTGGGTGCGTTTCAAATCAATACCCGCGCCCACCCCCTCTCTGACTCTTTCATCTTTCCTCTTTCCTCTTTCTCTTTCTCCCCCCGGCGGCACCACCCGGAGGAGAAAGGAAAAGAGAAAAGAGGTCACGTCCTCGCTCTGAATCGCCCCGCCAATCAAGGCGCTCTTCAAAACGAAGCCGGAATCAAAAAAGATAAGGAAGAGTGCCCGCGCAAGGAGCGGCGGCGTCCCGCCGCCGGACGCGAGCCACGCGAGCGCACGCCCGTTCCCAAGCAGACTTTCGTGCCTCCAAACGCAACCGGGCGAGGCCTCGCCCCGTGGACGACGCTCCCCGCCCGCCGCCCTCCCCGGACCCACGGGCGAGTCGCCCGCGCCACTCAAGCCTCACGGGCGGGGACACCGTCCCACGCAATCCCGCAGGTCGCCCGCGTAACCTCAGTTAATCCTTCATGACGCTAAAATCCGCTCCAATGCATAAATCAAAAACGCCCGGCGTTCCTCGGACAGCAGCAGTCCGAATTTTATCATTTCCCCGTCCTTTTCCCGGAGAAAGGCGAGTTCCTGTGACGCTCCATTTAGGGTCCAACGGGTGCGCGTTCCGCCGATTTCCCCGACTCGGGAAGGGATGAATTTGCGTGTCCAGCCGACGCGGCCCAAGCCGGAAAAAACCCGGCCGGTGTTCGTGTCCGCTTGTATAGTGATCTCAACCCTGCCGAACAATGACATGAGCAGACTGACGATCATTCCCGTTCCGATGAGGATAAATGGCGTCAAAAACAGCCATAAGAACAACAAACCGCCCAGGCTCCCGGTCAGGCCGTCTCCCTCTTCCCCGCAGAACGCGGGAACCCATTCCGGGACAGAAATGCCCGCGTAATGAAGCGTCCCTGCGATGGCGAGACACACAAAAACAGACACGATGCCATTCCAAAAAAGCGCCGTGAAAAGCAGCCCGGCGGCCTTCTGAAACGACCGGCAGCTCGCGCCCAGGGAGATGCCGCGCATGTCCCGCCGGAGCCAGGCGCCTTTGGGAGGATGAGCGAGATCGAAGGCGCTGTCTTTAAAAACCCGGTCCCGGTGGCTCTCTGCCAGTTCCGACAGCGCGCAAACCGTGCCGCACTTGCGGCAATACGCCACATCGCGCGCGACATTGATATCATCGCCGAGGATGTTTTTCCCGCATTTGGGGCAGACGGGCGTCGTCATGCCGCCGTCTCCCGTTTCGACTGGCCGGCCTTTCCCGTCCGGGAGTGTCGCGTGGTCAGTGGTGCGCCGATGGTGTTCATAGCCCAAGGGATATTTTGAAAAATTCAAATTTCACCGATGTCAAGGCAGGGAGGCCTTCTCCGAGGTCTCCCTGTCGGCTGCGGCCATTTTTCAAAGTGCCCCAAGGATTCTTGCAAAAGCTGGATGCGGCGCCCGTTCCTCGGAAAACCGTGCGCGGGAGGCAATGCCGGAAACGTTTTTGCTCCCCACCGGCGGCGAGTCCGGCAAATCTGGCCATCCGCCCGCCGCCATCATGCTCCGCCTTTTCCTGCCGCCCAATCTCGTCACTGCCGCCGCCCGCGATGCCATCGCGCTCAAGATCGAGCTTGACGCCTCCGGCGCGCCGCCCGCGGCATTGCTCCCGGCACTCGCGCTGCTGCAACGCTGGTGCGGCACGGACGCGCCGCCGCCCTTTGTCCAAATCACCCGCGCGCAACTCCGCCAACTCATCGCCGCCCTCGCGCCCCAACCCGTTTTTTTCCGGCTCGGCCAGCCCTCCGCGCCCCTCTCATGGGCCGGCCCGCGCCTGCGCGGCGTGAGCGAGCACTTGCAGGAGCCGCCGCCGTCCGCCAGTGCCACGCCCGACGACGCCACGCCCGCCAGCGGCATCGCCGCCGCCGCGACACGTCCCGGCTTAAATCGACTTAAATCGAATCATGCCGCGCCCGCCATCCTCGCCGCGCCCGCCGCGCCCGCCGCCCTCGCCGCCCTCGCCGTCTCCACCATCCCCGCCGTCCCCGCCGCGTCCGGCACCGCCGTCCCGACAACGCCACCCGCGCGCCGCGCCGTGCCGCCCGGCGCCTCCGCCGTGCCGCCCCGTCCCGCCCCAGCCAGCGCCGCCGCGCCGATGCTCGTTGACGGCTCCGAGCACTACCTCGCCATCACCCTGCCCTCGCGCGAGCACATGGCCTACGCCGACGCGCTCGCATTGCTTAAAAACTCGGGCTTCCGCCTCGAACCCTCCAATCGCAAATGGTGGCTGCGCGACCGCCACAAAACGCTCGCCTTCCTCGCCGCGCACGGCGCGACTCTCCGCGACACCTTCCAAGCCAAGTTTACCGACAACTTTAAGAAAAACACCGCCCGCGTTTCCACCGCCGCCGTCGTCTGCGACATCACGGAAAACGCCTTCGCTACCGCCGCCACAGCCGCCGCTACCGCCGCCACCACCTTCGCCGCCGGAACCGCTTCTACCCCAGCCGCTAACCCCACCACTGCCGCCGCTTCCGCAGCCGCCTCCACCACCTCCTCCGCCGTCGCCACCGCCTACCGCGTGACCCTCGGCCTCCGCGCCGGAAACGCATCCGAAAACCAGCTGCACGCGGCGGCGCTTGCCGGGCGCGCCTACATCGAGGACGGCGGACGCGTCTATCTCCTCCCGCCCGCGATGCTCGCCCGCCTCGCCGCCGCCCAGCGCGCCCTCGCCGGCGATGCCCTCGCCGGCGAAGGCCTCGTCGCCCGCCGCACGCACCGCGTCAACGCCGCGCGCCTGACCGACGCCGAATCCATCATCGAGGAAATCGCCCCCGACTTCAAACCGCCCGCCGCCTGGCGCGAACTCAGCGCCGCCTTGCGCGACACCACCCGGCTCGCCCCCGCGCCCGTTCCCGCCGCGCTCGACGCCCGGCTCCGCCCCTACCAGCGCCTCGGCGCCGCGTGGCTCTGGCACCTGCGCCGCCACGGTCTCGGCGGCATTCTTGCCGACGCGATGGGCCTCGGCAAAACCCTGCAAGCCCTCGCCGTCATCGCCGCGCTCAAAAACGAAAACAAAGCCGCCGGGCACCTCGCCCCAACTTCATTCGACTTAACTCGACTTAACTCGACTTGCATCGAAAAAAACACCGCCGCTGCCAGCCCCGCTTCCACCAGCGGCCCCGTTTCCACCAACAACCCCAACAACCCCGCCAACCCCGCCAGCCCCGGCAGCCCAGCCACCTCCAGCACCCCCGCCGCCCCCGCGCTCGTCGTCTGCCCCGCCTCGCTGGTCGAAAACTGGCGCCGCGAAGCCGCCCGCTTCGCGCCGACGCTGCGCGTGTTCATCCATCACGGAAACCACCGCCTGGCCCGCGCCTCCGACCTCGGCGCGCATGACCTCGTGATCACCTCCTACGGCACGCTCGCCCGCGACCGCGCCCTTTTTGCCGGCGCGCCGCTCGCGCTCCTCATCGCCGACGAGGCGCAACACCTGAAAAACCGCCGCTCGCAAAACGCCCGCGCCCTCCGCTCGCTCCGCGCCGGCTCGCGTTTCCTGCTCACCGGCACCCCCCTCGAAAACTCCCTCGACGACCTGCGCTCCCTGCTCGAAATCCTCCTCCCCGGCTGCCTCGACGCGATGCCGCCCGGCGCGCGCGGCGAAGAACGCCGCTGGCACGACGAACGCCTCCGCGCGCGCGCCGCGCCCTACATCCTCCGCCGCACCAAAGAAACCGTGGCGCCCGAGCTGCCCGGAAAAATCGAACAAATCCTTTATTGCGAACTCGCCCCGGCCCAAGCCGCGCTCTACCGGCGGATGCGCGAAACCACCGAACGCCGGATCCTCGATCTCCACGCCGGCGGCGCCTCGGAAAACACCATCCGCCTCGCCACGCTCACCCAACTCCTGCGCCTCCGCCAAGTCTGCTGCGACCCGCGCCTCGTCGTGCTGCGCCCGAATGGAGAATGGAAAAAGGAACATGAAAAAATGGAGCATGAGAAATCGGAAAACGCCGCAACCTCCGCCGCCGCCGATATCACCTCCTCAACCTCCTCCGCCGCCACCTCCGCCACCTCCGCCATCTCCGCAACCGCCGCCGCCGCCGATGCCACCCCCGGCGCGTCCGCGCCGCATTCCGCATTTGCCAATCCCCAATCCCCATTCCGCAAACCTCATTCCCCATTCCGCAATCCGCATTCCGCAATCGGCGACCCCCATTCCGCATTCCACGATCCGAATTCCGCATTCGACAATTCTTCATTCGACGCCGCCGACTCCGCCAAGCTCGACACCCTTCTCGAACTTCTGGACGAAGCCATCGACGACGGGCACCGCATCCTGGTTTTCTCGCAATTCACCAAACTCCTCGACCTCGCCGCCGCCGAACTCGACGCCCGCGGCATCGCCCACCTCCGTCTCGACGGCTCGATGCACGTCCGCGCGCGCCAAGCCGCCGTCGATCGTTTTGACCGCGACGCCTCCATCCCGGTTTTTCTCATCTCCCTCAAAGCCGGCGGCACGGGACTCAACCTCGCCGCCGCCGACACCGTCATCCATCTCGATCCGTGGTGGAATCCCTCGGTCGAAGCGCAAGCCACCGACCGCGCCCACCGCATCGGCCAAACGCGCGTGGTGACGAGCTACAAACTCATCTGCTCCGGCACCGTGGAGGAAAAAGTTCTCCAGCTTCAGGACGCAAAACGCAAACTCCTCGCCGATGTCTTCGAAGCCAGCGACGCGACCGCCGCAAAACTCACGCTCGCCGACATGAAAGCGTTGCTGGAATGAGCGCCCCTCGCCTCTCTCCCCCCGGACTCCGCGCCATCCGTGCCCTCCAAACCCTCCGTGGCTAACTCTCTCTTCTCAGCCATTCAACTCAACCATTCAAAATAGCGACGACCCCTGAAAAAAGAATAGCAAGCCCATCAAGCCAAGCAAAGCCTGCCCCCTGCTAAAATTTGCACCGGATACCTGCCCCCAAAAAAATGTATCCAGACAGACGGTCGATTTGCAAAAACCCCCGCCCCACGCCTCACTAAACCCCGCGCACAACGCCAGCGGCTCGAGCCACGCCAACACTGTATCCGCCCAAACGGATAATCGCCTGATTTCAAGCCGTTTTTTCTCAAAAAAAACCATCGATTCGAGTTGTAAAAAAACCTTGCCCGCGCATCTTTCCCATGAAAAGCTTCACTGTGAATAACTCCACAGCAGATTGCCCGGTAATCAGTTAGAAAGCCGAAAAAAAATCGCCATTTGACAACAAAAAGCTCGCCTTGCCGAAAAATTCGCCCACTACATGGAACCTTTCCACCCTATGAAAAAAACCAGCCCAATTTCCATCACCCACATCCTCCCCGCCGACACCTCCGCGACCGCCCCGAAAGGCGCCCAACTGCTGAACCGCTCCATCCCCGCGGACGCCCGCATGGTCATGAAACGCGACGGCACACGCGCCCGCTTTGACCAGAACAAAATCACCCGCGCCATCGCCCTCGCCTTCTACGACGTCCGCAACGACAACACCCCCAACCCCGCCCGCGACGACTTCCTCGCCCAATACGGCCTCGACAACGACACCTTCATCGAAGCCGTGAAAATCGGCGAAAGCGTCTCGCAGATGCTCGAACTCTACTACCGCGACGGCAAACACCCCACCATCGAACAAGTGCAGGACGCCACCGAAAAAGCCATCGCCGCCTCCGGCAACTGGGAAGTCGCCCGCTCCTACGTCCTCTACCGCGTCCAGCACGCCACCACACGCCTCGCCAAATACGAAGAAAACGGCCTCGGCGACTACATCGCCATGGCCAAATACGCCCGCTACCGCCCCGAACTCGGCCGCCGCGAAACCTTCCCCGAAGCCGTGGAACGCGTGCGCGACATGCACAGCACCTTCTTTGCCAGCAAACTCGACGCGAAAATCCCCGCCACCCTCCCCGCCGACATCGCCGCCCTCGCCGGCCCCGCCGCCGCGCACCTCACCGCCACCCTCGGCGGCAAAACCCTCCACGACCTCATCCAACACACCTTCGACCAAGTCGCCGCCAAAACCATCCTCCCCTCCATGCGCTCCATGCAATTCGGCGGCGAAGCCATCCTGAAAAACCACAGCCGCATGTTCAACTGCAGCTTCGCCAACGTGGACCGCCTCGAATTCTTCCGCGAATACTTCTACCTCCTCCTCAGCGGCTGCGGCGTCGGCTTCTCCGTCCAGAAACACCACGTCGCCCTCCTGCCCCCGCTACCCGCCCGCGGCAACGAATACGACCTCCCCGTCCGGCACTACCACATCGCCGACACCATCGAAGGCTGGTCCGACGCCCTCCACGCCCTCCTCCACTCCTTCCACGAAAACAAAAAAATCGAGTTCGACTACTCCGGCATCCGCGGACGCGGCGCGGCCCTCAAAACCTCCGGCGGCAAAGCCCCCGGCCACCTCCCCCTCAAACGCGCCCTCAACCAAGTCGAAGAAATCCTCAACCAAGCCTCGGGCCGCGCCCTCCGCCCGATCGAAGTTTACGACATCAACATGTTCGTGGCCAAAGCCGTCCTCGCCGGCGGCATCCGCCGCTCCGCCACCATCTGCCTCTTCTCCCCCGACGACGAAGAAATGATGAACGCCAAAACCGGCAACTGGTTTGAAAAACACCCCCAACGCTCCGCCTCGAACAACTCCGCCGTCCTCGCCCGCGCCCAACACAACCACGAAAACTTCAAAAAACTCTTCAAAGCCCAAAAAGAATTTGGCGAACCCGGCTTCTTCTTCTGCGACCACCCCGACGCCGGCTGCAACCCCTGCGCCGAAATCAACCTCCTCCCCGTGGTTGACTGGGAACTCTCCGGCGAAGAATACAGCAAACTCCTCGCCTGGGGCTACAAAGGCGAACTCCCCGGCATCAACCGCCTCTCCGGCTTCCAAATGTGCAACCTGACGACCATCAACGGCCGCGCCGCCGGGACCGAAGCCGCCTTTTACGCCGCCTGCATCGCCGCCACCGCCATCGGCACCCTGCAAGCCGCCTACACCGACATGCCCTACCTCGGCCCCGTCACCCGCCTCATCAACGAACACGACGCCCTCCTCGGCGTCTCCATCTGCGGCTTCATGGACAACCCCAACATCCTCTTCGACTCCGACATCCTCACCCGCGGCGCCCGCCTCTGCCGCGCCACCAACCGCCTCGTTGCGCGCCTCATCGGCATCCGCCCCGCGGCCAAACTCACCACCTGCAAACCCGAAGGCACCGCCTCGCTCCTCCTCAACGCCGCCAGCGGCATCCACCCGCACCACGCCCGCCACTACTTCCGCCGCGTGCAAGCCAACCGCAAAGAACCCATCTACGCCCACTTCAAAAGCCTCAACCCCCAGATGACGGAAGCCTCCGTCTACAGCCCCGAGACCGACGACGTCATCAGCTTCCCCGTCGAAGCCGCGCCCCAAGCGATCCTCCGCAAAGACATCAACGCCGTCCAATTCCTCCAACTCGTCGCCCTCGTGCAACACACCTGGGTCATCCCCGGCGGCGACCCCGAATCCCGCTCGCCCACCCTCCACCACAACGTCTCCAACACCTGCACCGTGCGCCAAGACGAATGGAACGACGTGGCCGAATTCATCTGGGAAAACCGCGAATCCTTCACCGGCGTCTCGCTCCTGCAAGACGCCGGCGACAAAATCTACCCGCAAGCCCCGCGCGAAGAAATAGCCACCGAGACCGACATCGCCAAATGGAACGCCCTCAAACCGCGCCGCGTGGACTACACGAAAATGCGCGAAACCACGGACGAAACCAACCTCAAAGAACAAATCGCCTGCGCCGGCGGCCAATGCGACATCAGCCTGCACGTCTGACCCCGCCCGCCCCCCGCAACGCAGACACCCCAGACAGCATCAGGACAGCCCACCCGCATTGAAAACGCCCCTTGGGCGCGGCAACGCCGGCAGGGAGGCCACTCCGAGGCCTCCGCCGAACGGAAATAAGCTGAAATTCCACAAACACTCGCGACCCTTTCACGGAAGCCACGGAAAGGCCACCCTACCGGCGCACCCGCGCCCCATCCCTTTCAATGCGACAAAATAAAAAGGAAAAGCTCTACCCCGACAACAGCCCCGAAGCGCACGCCTCGCCCCAAGAAGCCACCCCCATCGCCGATTAGGGCGCCCCAATCCCCCCCCGGGGCCCCCCCATCCCCGCCGGGGGCA